>CAYSHP010000037.1:0-23234 GCA_964430875.1 uncultured Halanaerobiales bacterium | reverse complement strand
TTTAAGACTTCTAACATCTCAGCCCGCATCGGTCTAGCAAACCAGGCTTCTTGTCGTAAACCTAAACTTAAAGCCGGTAAAATAACTGATGCAAAACTCACCATACCCGCAATGGGAACCCATCTTAGTTTTAATCCAAAAATATATAAAAACAATATACCAAGCCAAAACGAGGGAATTGAAATCCAAAATATTGCCTGGACCGTGGTTAAATAATCAAGCCAGCTATTTCTTTTCAGGGCAGCCAAGATACCCATCACCACCCCGAGTAGAACTGATATCAACAGCCCTGACATAGTTAATATTAAAGTGGGACCAATCCGGTTTTTAATTAAAGTATTTACCGACCGATTATATCTTATCGAGGTGCCCAAGTCCCCTTTTAATAAGTTTGACATCCATGCTAGATATTGAATATGTAGTGGCTCATCCAAATTATATTTAGCCCTGACAGCTTCTAAATTATCTTCGCTGGCATAAGGGCCCAGCATAATTCGGGCTGGATCTCCCGGAGTCAAATGCAAGATTAAAAAGGCAATAAGGGTTACACCAATGGCAGTAATAATAGTTCTTAAGGCTTTATTTGCCCAGTATTTTTTTCTTTTAGACATTATAATTTTCCTCCTTACTGAAATGTTCCTTTAACTACTGCTTTTTTGTCTTCATATAAAATTTTACCCTTTGCTATTACAGTTTCAATTTCTAAATCATCTTTATTTAAAATAACTAAATCTGCATCATTTTCTTCTTCTATTCTGCCTTTATTTTGCAAATCAAAGATTCGAGCTGGATTTTCAGTAATTACCTTTAAAGCAGATTCTAAATCCACATCAAAGTCTTTCACAGCACTCTTGACTGAATTATATAGAGAAGTTACCTGCCCAATTTTCATTCCAATCATTTTCCCCTCTTCATCAAACTTTGGTAAACTACCTTGGGCATCTGAACTAAAGGTAATATTTTTGATAGGAGCACCTTCATCTATTAGATATTTAAAGCTGGCTGCACACTCGTCTTTTTCTTTTTTAACATTTGAAGAACTGGTAGTTAAATCTATTAATCCACCAATTTTAGCATAGTCTCTTCCCTGGGCAAGTAATTCTTGGCTTCTATTAATATGGGTCGGCAAAATATTTTTTGGAGAAAGGATATCTTCCTCAATAATCTTATAAAGGTATCCTAAGCCATTTTTTCCTCCCCCCATATGAATATTAACCACACCTGCTTTTCCAGCCAACATGCCCCCAATACTGGTCTCTGCTACCACTTTCTTGAATTCTTCATATGTAGGTTGTGAAGAACGGTGATCTTCCAAGGCAACTTCACCGGTCCCTAATATTTTATCAATTAATATAATATCCTCTCTTATTCCTTCAGTTATTGTATTGACTGGAATCCGATAGGAACCAGTATACATATAGGTTGTAAGGCCTTCTTCTTCTAAAGCCTTTGTCTTAGCTAATAAAGATCGTAAATTTCTTGTTACACTATCTGTACCTAAACAACCAATAGCGGTTGTAACTCCTCCTATTGTAATATCAGTCAAATTTATTTCTGGGGTGCGGGTTTTAAAACCACCTTCACCACCTCCACCAAGGAAATGTTGATGACTGTCAATAAATCCAGGCACTATATACTTTCCTTCAGCATTAATTGTTTTAAAATTAAGAAAATTTACATTAAAAATTTCTTCTATATTATCTCTTATACTTATTAACTTATCTCCTAATACCACAATATCCTTCTTTCCAATGAAATTAGGAGTATATATTTCAGCATTTTTAATAATAATATTCATAAAAATCTCCTTTCAAAATAATATATTTCTATATATAATTATAATGCAATTTATATGCCAGTTAATATTGTTATTATTTCGGCAATTATAATATAAAAAAGCCTTAATGGGTTATGTTGGGTGCCCATTAAGGCTTAATGGTGTTATTGGTTTATATATTGTTGACCTAAAGTGGTTAAGTTTGTGCCTTTTTTTCCTTTGCCCTTTACAACTAATCCTTTTTTCTCTAATTTATTAAGTCTATTTCTAATTTGATATTTGGTTAAAGGATAAGAAGTATTCTGAGCTTTTTCCGCTAAAAGTCTTCGGCCAATTATATTATGTTTTTGTTTTAATTGATCGATTAACTTTATTAGAAATTTTTCTTCATCACTTAAATTAATACTCTTATTTAACCTATTTTTTTCAATCTCAATTTCTCCCTTAAAGAAATCTCGATTAGGAATATCAGCAAGAGTAATTTCCTTGCCTTCTCTTACTGCTAACATATAATTTAAAGTGTTTTTCAATTCTCTAATATTTCCATACCAATCATATTTTAAAAGTTCATTAAATACTTCTTCCTTAATTTCAATAGGTTTAGTACTTTCAACTTCAATAAAGTAATCCATCAATTCTCTTAAATCTTCTTTTCTCTCTCTTAACGGCGGCAACTTAATATAACCTATTTTCAGACGGTAATATAGATCTTTTCTAAATTTACCTTTTTCAATAAGTTTCCACAAGTTTTTATTAGTAGCAGCTATAACTCTCACATCAACTTTATTGATTTTATTACCACCAATTCTCATTAATTCTTTTTCCTGTAAAACACGCAGTAATCTAGCCTGTACTTCAACTGAAATATCACCGATCTCATCTAAAAAGATGGTTCCACCATCAGCCTGTTCAAATAATCCTTTTTTCCCTTCTTTTTTAGCTCCAGTAAAAGCACCGGCTTCATAACCAAAGAGTTCGCTTTCAATTAATTTATCTGGCAAAGCACTAAAATTAACCGCCAAAAATGGACCATTTTTTCTTTTAGAACTATTATGAATTGCATTAGCAAATAGCTCTTTACCGGTTCCACTTTCTCCTTCAATCAAAATATTTAAATCAGTTTTAGCAAGTTTTTTAGCTACTTTTTTAACTTTTTTATTAGCCTTACTTTCCCCAATAATATCTTCAAAGTTATATTTGGCAATAAAACCCTTATTAATAAATTCCTTATTTATTCTTTTTGTATCATCTATGGTATCTTTTTCACTTTTAAATACTGCTGTATAAAAGTCATTTTCAGGTAGAGAAAATTTAGATACGATATAGTTTTTATTTTTTATTTCAAAAACCTTCTTGTCTTTTTTATCAGACATCAAAAAGGTAAGTAAGTTTTTTCTATAGATTAAATCTCTAATACATTTTCCATTAACATTAAAAGATTTTAAATTAAATAGTTCATTAAAATTAGCATTAGTTACACTTATAAATCCTTTATTATCATACACCACCAGGGCATCATTTAGACTATTAATTACAGTGCTTAAATGTTCATTTAAGTTAGTAACTTCATTGGCAGATTGAGCAAATTTTTTGGCTATATTAATTATTTTATTGAGGTAAGATTTAGAAAACTGACCCGCTTTATGTTCTAAAATTCCAATTCTATTAAGTATTTTTAAAATAGTAGTGAAATCTAAAATCCTAGGTCCTATATTATAAACTTCTTTTACAAAATCCGGTACTTTATTAACTTCTCCCGGGGTAATAGCTACCTCAGCCCTTTTTATCTCATCTTGCATATTAGGATAATATGGATATAAATTTATATGGTCTATCTTTAATTCCTTTAAGGCTTCTATACCTGCAATGGCAGTTTCTTTAATATCATTTACAAATAACACATCTGTGTCTGGATTTAAAAACATTATTTCATCTATTGCATCATAGTTAATGGTTCTTTTAGCTGTAATAACTTCACAACCATTACAAAGTTTATTAGCATCTAAAAGTTCTTTATACAATATATCGCTGGAAAGAACAACAAGTTCATCTTCTACTTTATTATTAATCCCTTCATCTACGGCAAAACTTTTAATAGTAATACTATCAGCAATATATTCTTTAAGCTGTTTATGAAGAGTCTGCCGAGTTTGTTCAGTCCCGGTTACCAGGGTTAAACTCGCTATATCTGCCATATTAATTTACCCCTTTAATTATTAATCTTTTCTCTAAACATTTTATTAACCATTTGAGGATTTGCTTTACCCTTAGTTTCTTTCATAACCTGTCCAACTAGATAGCCTATAGCTTTATCTTTACCATTTCTTATATCTTCTATTACATTCGGGTTATCTTCTATAATTTCTTCAACAAGTTTTTCTAATTTATCTTCATCACTAATCTGCTTTAATCCTTTTTCCTCGACAATTTCTTCTGGATCTTTACCGGTATAGAACATTTCTTCAAATACAGTCTTAGCTATCTTAGAACTAATAACTCCTTCTTCCATCATTTTGAGCATTTTACCTAGAAGATGTCCTGTAATCTTAGTATTTTCTATTTCCATTTTTTCTTCATTAACTAATCTTAAGAATTCTCCCATAATCCAGTTACTAACTTCTTTAGCATCTTCATATTCTGAAACACATTCTTCAAATAAATCAGCTAATTTTCGGCTATCTGTTATTACATCAGCATCATATTCAGGCAAATCATATTCTTCAATAAATCTTTTTTTACGAACTGCTGGTAATTCAGGCAGTTGTTCTTCTATTTCATTTTCCCATTCTTTATTTATTTCTAAAGGTACTAAATCTGGTTCAGGAAAATAACGATAGTCATTGGCCTCTTCCTTGCCTCGCATTGAAATAGTTTTACCTTTATCTTCATCCCATGTCCTTGTTTCTTGTACAATTTTTTCTTGCGCATCAATCACTTTTCTCTGTCTTTTTTGCTCATAGGCTAAAGCCTTTTCAATGGCTTTAAAAGAGTTCATATTTTTAAGTTCTACCTTAGTTCCAAACTCTTTTTCACCCCTAGCTCGTAGTGAAATATTTGCATCACATCTTAAAGAGCCTTCTTCCATATTACAGTCTGATACACCAAGATACTCTAAAGTTTTCTTTAAGTAATTTAAATACTCTCTAGCTTGGACTGGAGTTCTAATATCCGGTTCACTTACTATCTCTGCTAAAGGAACTCCAGTTCTATTATAATCTACTAAACTACCAGATGATTTATCAATACTACCTTCATGTATCAGTTTACCTGCATCTTCTTCTAGATGTATTCTGGTAATTCCAATCTTATGTGTACCTTCTTCTGTTTCTACTTCTATAAATCCATCTTTAGCTAAAGGTAAATCAAACTGTGAAATCTGATACGCCTTTGGTAAATCTGGGTAAAAATAGTTTTTTCGGTCAAATTTACTATAGGTAGCTATCTCACAGTTCAATGCTAAACCGGTCATCACTAAATAATCAACCGCTTTTTTATTTAATACAGGCAGTGTACCAGGCAACCCTAAACAAACTGGACAGGTATTAGTATTAGGTTCACTACCAAATTCTGTACTACAGGAACAAAATATTTTTGAGTTCGTATCTAATTGGACATGAACTTCAAGTCCAATCACTGTTTCATAATTTTTATCCATCATTACACCTCCATCTCTATTTCAAAGCCGGATATTCAATATCCAGATCCAATATCTTCTCTAAGGAATAAGCAGCCTGTATTAATTTTTCTTCTTTAAAGTGAGGTCCCATTAACTGAATACCAATTGGTAAACCTTTCTGGTCAAATCCACAAGGAACTGAAATAGCTGGAATACCAGCAATATTTACAGGAACTGTAAATATATCTGCGGCATACATTTCTAAGGGATCCATCTTTTCACCAATTTTAAAGGCTGTAGTAGGAGTAGTAGGTGAAACTATCAAATCATACTCCTCAAAAAGTTCATCAAAATCATTTTTTATGAGGGTTCTTACTTTTTGGGCCTTTAAATAAAAGTCATCATAATAACCTGCGCTTAATACATATGTACCAAGCATAATTCTTCTTTTTACTTCCTCACCAAATCCCTGTTGTCTGGTTTCAGTAAACATATCTTTTAAGTTTTGAACATTTTCAGCTCTTAGACCATAACGCACACCATCATATCTTGCCAGATTAGAACTTGCTTCTGCAGTCGCTATGATATAATAAGCAGCTAACGCATATTCTGCACCTGTGACATCTACTCTTTCAACTTCAGCCCCTGCCTTTTTAAATTGTTCAATTGCATTCATTACAGATTCTCTTACTTCCTCATCAAAATCTATCTCAAAGTATTGATTAGGAATGCCTATTTTCATTCCTCTTACATCATTTTTAAGATAATCTGTAAAGTCTGGATACTCTCTATCAACACAAGTTGAATCATTTTCATCATTACCGGCAATAACATTCATCATTAAAGCTATATCATCAACATTACGGGCTAAAGGTCCAATTTGATCAAGTGAAGAAGCAAACGCTACTAAGCCATATCTGGAAACTGCTCCATAAGTTGGTTTAAGTCCGACTACACCACAAAAGGAAGCTGGTTGTCTAATAGAACCACCAGTATCAGAACCTAAGGCAACCGGAGCCATGCCAGCTGCAACTGCTGCTGCAGATCCTCCACTTGAACCTCCCGGTACTCTATTTTCACCCCAAGGATTTACAGTTGGGTAAAAGGCTGAATTCTCAGTAGAAGAACCCATAGCATATTCATCCATATTAGTTTTTCCCGTAATGATTCCACCGGCTTCATTTATTTTTTTAACAACTGTAGCATCATAGGGTGGTTTATAATCTTCTAGCATTTTAGAAGAACAGGTTGTATTAATACCATCAGTAGATATATTATCTTTAATAGCAATAGGTAAACCCCTTAAATAAGTATCTTTGTAATTGTTTTCATTTAGATTTTCAATATCCAAATCCTTATTTGTATTTACAAATGCCTTTACTTTTGAATCAACACTTCCAATACGATAGGAAAATGAATCATGTATATCTTTTAACTTAACTCTTTTTTCATCTAACATATTTTTTAAATCAGTTAATGATCTTTTATATAATTCCATATTTATTCTCCCGCAAAAGGGATTGCCACCTCCTTAATTATCTTCATCCATAATTTTAGGTACTCTAAATTGATTATCTCGTTTTTCCGGAGCATTTTGTAAAACTTTTTCTAGTTCGAGAGATTCTTCTACTTTATCTTCTCTCAATACATTTTTAACCGGAATTGTATAAGCAGTTGGAACAATTTCTTCTGTATCTAATTCATCCAGTTTTTCTACATAATCTAAAATGTCACTTAACTGCTTGGAAAACTTTTCAACTTCTTCTTCTGATAGTTTAAGACTTGCTAAATCAGCAATATACTTAACTTCATCTGTATTAATCAATTTCTATCACTCCTTATCTTCTTCATCTTTAAATCTATCTAAAAGATTTCCTGCTACCATAATTCTCAGCAAGAGACTTAAGCCAATACCCATAAATCCTACTACAAAAAGACTAAAATAGACACGGGCTAAAATATTTTCCACATAACCGAAAATTCCCATGATTAAATAAATAGTTAATGTAAAAGCAAAATATCTTCTATATAAGATAAACCCTGGTGCCAAATATTTGCTCTCAGTACGTTTAGTTCTAACTATCTTTACCAACCAATGAGATATATATACTCCGGCTAACTGTAAACCAAATATTACGATGGCCCAGGGCCATAAATACTGAGGGCTAAATATAGCTATGAGTACTAAAGATAATAGTGAACCCATCAGGGCATATTTATAAAATTCCCAGTCCAACAAATCAACTACCTCCCCCTAATAATTCTTCAAATCCATCCTCATTTAATACATCAACATTTAACTCCTGTGCCTGGTCATATTTAGAACCCGGATTATCTCCTACTACCAAATAGGAAGTTTTTGAACTAACACTGGATTTTACATCTCCCCCATACTTTCTAACAAGCTCAGAGGCTTCTTTTCTTGTATAAGAATCTAATGCACCGGTAAAAACAAAGGATTTACCTTCCAGATGCTGACTCACTTTAGCTTCCTGTTTTTGTTTTTGCATCTTTACATCGGCTTCTTCTAATTTTTCTAAAACCTCTAAATTATGTTCACTCTTAAAAAAGTTAACTATACTTTCAGCCATAACAGGCCCAATTTCATTTATTTCAACTAACTCTTCTCGGCTAGCCTTTTTTAACTCTTCAATTGAACTGTAATGGTTTGTTAAAATACGAGCTGAATTACTACCCACATGTCTGATACCTAAAGCATATATTAATCTATTTAATTTTCTTTCTTTACTTGCTTTAATCGCATCAATCACATTTTGGGAAGATTTTTCAGCCATTCTCTCTAAATCCATTAACTGTTCTTTTTTAAGGTAATATAAATCAGCAAAATCCACAATTATTTCATTTTCTAAAAGCTGATCTACTAAAGCAGGACCTACCCCTTCTATATCCATTGCATCTCGGGAAACAAAGTGTAGTATACTTTCTCTTCTTTGGGCAGGACAGCTGATATTAGTACAGCGAGTAACCGCTTCACCCTCTTCACGATAAACTTTTTCACCACAGACCGGACAATATTTTGGCATCTCGAATTTTATTTCATTACCGGTTCTTTTTTCTTTTATGACCTTTACTACCTCTGGAATAACATCACCCGCTTTTTGCACGAGCACTGTATCATTGATCCTAACATCCTTCCTTTTGACTTCATCTTCATTATGCAGGGTAGCCCGGCTGACAGTTGAACCATCTAAAAATACCGGTTCTAAAACCGCATTAGGTGTTAAAGCACCGGTTCTTCCTACTGTTACATCAATATCTTTAACTTTGGTAGTTTTTTGTTGAGCCGGAAATTTATATGCAATAGCCCAGCGAGGGCTTTTGGATGTGTTGCCCAACTTTTCTCTTAGATCTAATTGGTCTACCTTTATAACCAGACCGTCTATTTCAAAATCAATCTCTTCTCTCTTTTCAACCCAGTTTTCACAAATCTTTATGACTTCTTCTATATTTTCACAGCTTTGATACCAGTTTATATTAAAACCTAGTTCTTTTAGAAATTCAAGTGCCTGATGATGATTGTCTATTTGATGTTCACTGTTTTCAAAATTAACTAAATCATAAGCAATAAAGGAAAGTGGCCTTTTGGCTGCAACTTTAGGATCAAGCTGTCGGATTGAACCAGCCGCTGCATTACGTGGATTAGCGAAAAGACTCTGGTCATTATCGGATCTTTTTTGATTTAATTTTTTAAAGTCATCTTTTCTGATAAAAACTTCTCCTCTTAACTCAATATCAATGTTTTCTTTTCTTAATTTAAGGGGAATGCTTTTAATTGTTTTTAGGTTGTGTGTTACATCTTCCCCTACCCTTCCGTTACCACGGGTGGCCCCTAGAGAAAAAGAACCGTTTTCATATCTTAATATCGCTGATAGTCCATCTATTTTATGTTCTACTATATACTTATAATTTTTATTTTCTAAGTTTCTTTTAATTCTATCATCAAAATCCCTTAATTCTTGTTCATTAAAAGCATTTGCTAAACTTAATACCCGAGTTGAATGTTCTACTTTTGTAAATTCATCCCGAGGTTCTCCCCCCACCCTTTGAGTAGGAGAATCTTCTGTTTTTAGTTCAGGATATTTTGCTTCTAATTCTTCTAATTCTTTTAACATCTGATCATATTCATAATCAGATATCTCAGGGTTATCTAATACATAATACTTATAATTATGTTTTCTTAACTCTTCTCTTAGCTGCTTTACTCTTGCTTTTACTTCTTCATCGACCATAATTATCCACTCCTAAACAGTTTATGCTCGCTGAATGGGAGCATATTTTTCTAATAATTTTTTGGGGGAACCCTTACCAAAATCGATAGTTAATTCTAGATCATTACCTTCTGATATTTCTACAATTTTACCTCTACCCCAGCGACTGTGCACTACTTCTTGACCCACTTTATATTTATGCCTTTTTTGATCGTTAAACTGTTGAGAATTTATTGATTCTTCTATATCTTGTTCAATATCTGCAAAAGATTTTTCTTGCTTTTTATTATCAATTAATCCAAATGGAATTTCATTTAGAAACTGAGATGGAGAATTATATTCATCCCGGCCATATCTCCTTCTCCTTTTAGCATTCGTTAAATAAAGGATGTCTTCTGCTCTTGTTATACCCACATAACACAACCTTCGTTCTTCTTCTATACCATCTTTTTCTTCAAAAGCATTTTGATGAGGAAAAATACCTTCTTCCATTCCGCTTAAAAATACAACGGGAAATTCTAATCCTTTAGCAGAATGAAGAGTCATTAAAGTAACAATCTCTTTACTTTCTTCTAAATTATCTACCTCTGCAACCAAGGAAACCTCTTCTAAAAATGTGCTTAAGTTATTATCGGCATCTTCCCTTATATGTTCTTCAACTACATTATATAATTCCTGAATATTTTCTATTCTACTTTCTGCTTCATTAGTATTTTTTTCTTTTAATTTTTTCAGATAACCGGTTTTTTGCGTAACAGAATTAAAGAGCTCAATAAGCCCTTTTTGGTTATTAATCTCTAATAGTTCATTAATTAAATCAGCAAACTTTTTTACTCTCCCCTGATAAGATCCATTTAAATGGGGATTGTTTTTTGATTGATTAGCTGCTTTGAGTAAACTAATATTTTGTTCATTTGCATACTTTTTAACTTTATCTAAAGTCCCAGCTCCGATACCTCTTTTAGGTCTATTTATTATCCTTTCAAAACTTAAATTATCAGAATTATTATTAATCAATTTTAAATAGGCTAGAATATCTTTTATTTCTTTTCGCTCATAAAACTTATAACCACCTATAATCTGATAAGGTATACCGTATTTCATCATGGCATCCTCAATCTGTCTGGACTGGGCATTTGTTCTATATAGAACAGCCATATCTGTAAATCTATATTCACCTTTTAAAAACTTCATCTTCTGGGCAATAAAATTAGCTTCCTTTTCCGCTGAAGAAAGTGTCTTATAATATACACTCCCTCCTTCTCCACGGGCAGCTTTTAATCTCTTAGGAACTCTATTTTTATTATTTTCTATAACGTTATCGGCAATATCTAATATTTTTTTATGAGAACGATAATTTTGTTCGAGTTTTATAACAGTTGCATCTGGATAATTTTCTTCAAAATTTAGAATGTTTCTTATATCTGCTCCCCTGAAAGCATAAATACTTTGATCAGGGTCACCTACTACAAATATATTTCTATACTTACTTGCTAAAAGTTGAGCAAATTTATACTGAGCAAAGTTAACATCCTGATACTCATCTATTAATATATACTTATATCTATCCTGATAATGTTCTAATACTTGTGGGAAGTCTAAAAACAATTCGACTGTTTTCATAATTAGATCATCAAAATCAAGAGCATTATTGTCTTTAAGCCTTTGTTCATACTCTTTATAAACAGCCGCTACTATCTTTTCAAAGTAACCAAAGGCATCTTTTTTATAAGCAGCAGCTTCAATCAATTCATTTTTGGCATTACTTATCTTATTAAGCACTGAGGAAGGACGAAACTTTTTCACATCATAATTTAAATCTTTTAATATATTTTTAACTAACTTTTTTTGGTCATAAGAATCATAAATAGTAAAGTATCTATTAAAATCTAATTTATTAATCTCTCTTCTTAAAATTTGTACACAAAAAGAGTGGAAAGTACCTAAAAAGATATCATCAGCATCTTTACCAGTCATTTTTTTGACGCGTTCTTTCATTTCATCTGCTGCTTTGTTGGTAAAAGTAAGGCCTAATATTTGAAATGGTCTTACCTTATATTCTTCTATTAAATATGCAATTCTATTTGTTAATACTCTCGTTTTACCCGAACCAGCCCCTGCAATTATGAGCCCAGGTCCTTGATGTAATTTAACAGCTTTTTTCTGCTGTTTATTTAATTTAGCTATAATTTTTTCTGCTTTATTCATATTAATTATTCACTCCTGATTTAATTATTGTATGCTTTTTTTAAACTCTGGTAGTATGTTTTTTATATTTATATTTTCTTTTGAGAACAATAAATGAGATACACAGCTGCAGTCACTAGAACCAAAATCCTCTAACATAATTTTCAACTCATCTTTATTATTAAGATAGTTAAAGAGTTTACATTCATAATTTTTTGGTCCTTCTACAGTATAATAATCAACTACATCTGCTTTATCTAACAAATAATCTATATGCCAATGAAAATTCTTTTTATCTTTAAGGTGGCGTTTAACTCGACTCTGTAAATTTTTTTGAGCAGAGCCTATATAGTAATAAAAACCCTCTGCAAACTTATTTCTGCCTAAGGCTCCCACTTTAATTTCTTGAGTATTTTTAAGAAGTATTTTTAAAACATATATACCACTATCTAAATTCCCCATTTATTATCCCCTAACTATTTTACTTCGATAATTTGAATGTCCAGACCTTCTTTAAATACCTAATCTTTACTAAATAATTTATTGATGTTATAATTAAAAAAGAAATATTAAAATTAATATTTTAATAATCTTTTTATCTGGCTATAGCGCAGCTTGGTAGCGCGCTTGCTTCGGGAGCAAGAGGTCCCCGGTTCAAATCCGGGTAGCCAGACCACTTTATTTCATGACACTAAATAATTATAACATAAATATAGCTTGTTTGCATTTGATTTAAAGCAAAGATATAATGTCTTTATTGAAAGGATTATTTGACATTTAAAATAATAATAAGAGAGTGATTACTATACCTGATAGTAATCACTCTCTTATCTTTTATTACTCTAAATCTTTTAAATATTCAACTACTCTTTCGGCATGTCCTTCTACTTTTACTTTTGGATATACTTTTATTATTTTTTGATCCTTTGAAATTATAAAAGTAGACCTCTTATAAATTCCCAATAAGTTTACCACATCAAACTTTTTAGCAAGCTTTTTATTCGTATCTGCAAGTAATGGATAAGTTAAATCATATTCTTCTGCAAAGTTCTTATGAGACTCTACAATGTCTTTACTCACACCTATAACCTTAGTATTTAACCCCTCCAGGGTTTTTAGCTGCTTTTGAAAAGCAACCGATTCTTTTTTTCAGCCAGGTGTATTATCTTTAATATAGAAAAATATTACTAATCTCTGATCCTTAAAGTCATCCCTGCAATGTTCTTTCCCATACTGGTCATGTAAACAAAAATCAGGTAAACTATCACCGATTTTTAACATCAAATCATCCCTTTCCTAATTATATATTTATATTTTTAATTCAAAAATAATTGTTGTCTTAATTAAATATTGTATGTATCTTTTAATAATCCTCTTTTATGTACTTTATATCTTTATAAAAAGAAAAACCTGACTAATCAACTTTTTGATTAGTCGGGCTTCTATATTAAAATTATTTATATTTTAAAGATTGGAATGACTACCTCCTCCATCTAAAACAATGGAGACTCCATTCAGATAACTTGACTTTTTAGATGAAAGAAATGTTGCTACTTCTCCCAGTTCGTGCGGTTGGCCTATCCTTTTTAAAGGTATATCATTACTTCTAACATTAAAGGCTTCTTCATAGGTTTTAAATTTACCCTCTGCAACCTGTTTTTCTAAAAGGTCTTTTAATCTGTCAGTTTCATGTAGCCCCTGTAAAATAGCATTAACTCTAATCTTGGGTCCTAATTCTTTGGAAAGAGTTTTCATAAGTCCTATCACACTCATGCGAACGGAGTTAGAAAGAACCAACCCCTCAATTGCTTCTTTCACACTGCGAGAAGTTAAGTTAACTATTGTACCGCCATCCCCTTCTTCAAGATAATCTTTTGCTTCTCTGACTAATCTAACTACACTCATTACTAAAAGATCAAAGGTCTTATACCATTCTTCATCGGTTGTTTCCATAAATGATTTACTCGGAGGACCACCAGCTGAGGTAATAATATGGTCTAATTTACCAAATGTATTATAAGTGGTATCAACTAATTTAATAATATCATCTTTTTTGGTGATATCAGCAACCTGTCCTACAACTTTACCCCTATTTAAATCATTTAATTCTTGGACAGTTTGTTTTAATTTATCTTCATGCCTACCATTAACAACAACATTAACTCCTTCTTGAACCATAGCTTTTGCTACTGCTTTTCCTAATCCACTACTAGAGGCAGTTATTAAAGCACTATTACCCTTCATTTCTAAATCCATTTTATTTCTCCCTCCTTTTTTAATTACACACTGTTGAAAAAATATTATGTACCTTTACTTCTTTAAATTAACTTTTAGTAAATAATTTGCGGGCTGAGTTAATAAATCTATTTATTAATTCATCGTCTTTTCTATTTTTATTAAATGCTAAATAAAATTTTCTCGAAAAGTTCATTTCTTCAATAACTATTTCTTCTACCCTACCATACTCTTTAGATTTATTAGAGGCAAATTCAGAAATAAATGAAATACCCAAACCGGCCTGTACAGCGGCAATAACAGCTTCTGTGCTACCTAATCTACATTTAATATTTAAGTCATTAAACTTAATGCCTGCCTCTTTGAACCCCTTTAACATCGCTTTTCTGGTACCAGAGCCTACTTCACGGATCAATATATTTTCTTTTATTAAATCATCAACTACAACTTTTTGTTTTTCTGTTAATTTATGAGCTATAGGTGTAATTAATCTTAAGTTATCTTCTACAATTTCAATAGTTTCATATCTGCTATTAGCTGGTTTAAAACCAACTAAAATTACATCAACTTCTCCTTCTTCTAAAAGATCGATCATCTCTGCACTATCTCCTACTTCTATACAAGATTTAATTTCCGGTTCGCTTTTTGAAAAATCAGCTAAAAGATCAGGTAGAATATATTCGGAAGGAATAGTTGAAGATCCTATAATAATATTTTTATATAATTTATCTTTTTTATCTTCAACATCAATTAACAACTTATCCCATCTGCTAATAATCTCTTTTGCATTTTTATATACGGCCTTACCAGCAGGAGTAAGATTAATATTACCTTTTTCTTTATAGACAAGTTCAGTTTCAAATCTTTCTTCTAAAGTCTTAATCTGCATACTTATGGCAGGTTGGGTTAACCCCATCTTCTCTGCCGCCTTTGAATAACTCCCTGTATCAATTAACTTAACAAAGATTTTTAAAGTATTTATCTTCATGACACTTTCCACCTACCTTCTTAAAGTAGCAATTAAACTTTTGGGTTTAATTATTAAATTTAAAGCATCAATAATATTATTTACTGCTACTTCAGAATTCCAGATACTACTGATAGCAGCCCCTTCTTCACCAATAATAGTAATACCTAATTCAGCAGTCTTTAACATTTTAGAATCATTATTTCCATTACCAATAGCTATTACTTTTTCTTTATTTAATTTTTTAATAAACTCTTTTTTATAATCGATACTACCTACTTCACTATCTATTATTTCAATATTAATTTTATTATCCGAAAATTGTTCCTGGACAGTTCCAAAGGTATCAGAAGTTAAAATATGAATTTGTATATTCTTACTTAACTTATCTAATTTATCTTTTACACCATTTATTATCTTACCATCTTTTGCAACAGTGCCATTAAAATCTAAAACCAGATATTCAATGTTAAGTGTTTTATAACCGGGAACTTCTATTTTTAACATTTAAATCACCAACTTAATCATTATTTTGTTGATCAGTATTTAAAAAGTTAAACTTATCCATAAAATGATCAATGATTTTTTGAATCAATGATTTGTTTTTTGTTTTAATTTTTGACTCTAGCTCTTCGCCTGTTTCGGTAGTGTTTACCATTTCATGATAATAGTCCTTTATTATCTGTTTTAAATTTTTAGCCATTTAGACCACTCCTATTCTCGGATTCTAATTATTATTATATTATATCTCGTACTGCAAAATCAAAAATTGTCAAAATTTTGTAAAATTACTTTTATTATTAATATATTTATTATATAATAAAAACACATTAAATCTATGGGAGGTGTCATTTATGTCAACCTCTGAAAATGGATTTAAAGAGGGTCAGTATAAATGTAAAAACTGTGGTAAAGTTATTAAATTAGATTCTTTCTCTAATTCACTCCCAAAATGTCCTAACTGTAAAAGCACTAAATACTCTCTAATTAATAGCGAAAGGGCATAATTGAATAATAAAGTACTGTAAAGCCGGGTTAATAAAAACCCGGCTTTTTTTAATATTTATATTTTCTTTTGCGCTAACTCATTAAATCTTTCGATATTTTTTTCAATAACTTTTAGAGAACTAAGCCAAAAAACTTTAGAAGTTACATCAATATTGACCATTTGAGCAACATCTTCAATCTTATTTTTGCCAGTAGCCTTTAATAAATCATTGTATTTTTCCATGAATTGTTTTTTTTCTTTTTGGCTTAGAGCATAGACACCAAGACCAAATAACAATCCAAATGCATATGGAAAATTATAGTAATTATTACCAGCCGAATAATAATGAGGTTTATTAAGCCACATATAAGGATGTAGATAATCATGATCAAGGGCTTCTCCGTAGGCTTTCTTTTGGGCCTCAACCATCAATTCTTTTAATTCATCTACACTCAAAGAACTATTTTCTCTTTTTTTAAAAAGATTTTTTTCAAAGGTAAAGCGACTATATATATCTACAATAACCTGGCCGGCTGAAGTTATATAATTTTCTAATATGGAATAAGTTTGTTCTTCATCTGCTTTTTCTAAAGCAGCTTCTGTTACAATAGTTTCACTTAAAATAGAAGCAGTCTCAGCTAACGGCATCGGATAGTTTGAATTTATTATACTTTCTGATTCTAAGCTATGTCCATGATAGGCATGGCCAAGTTCATGGGCTAAAGTTGTGACATCACTAAAAGAACCTGTAAAATTACTTAAGATTCTGCTTTCTTTTATAGGATGTAAATTATAGCAAAAGGCTCCACCTCTTTTTCCCTCTCTCGGTTCAGCATCAATCCACTGCTGTTCAAAAGCTTTTTGATAAAGAGCAGCCATTTCTTGGCTAAAATCTTCAATATTTGAAATAATGAAATCTTTTGCTTCCGAGTAATCGAATTTCATTTCTTTATTACCTAAAGGAGCAAAAAGATCATAAAAAGGAAGACCATTATCATGTCCTAATACTTTTGCTTTAATTTGATAGAATTCTCTAAATACTGAAAGTTTTTCTTCTATGGCAGCAAGCAAAGCCTCTAAAGTTTCTTTTTTTAATCTTGATTCTTTAAGGGCTTCCTCTAATGGTGAATTATAACCTCTTCTTTCAGTTAAAGTTAATACTTCACCCTTAATTCCATTTAAAGCTGCTGCTACTGACTCATCTATTTCTTGATAAGTTTTAAGTTCAGCATTATATGCTTTCCTTCTAATCTCTGGATCCTTTTTATATGCCATATTTCTAACCACAGGTAAGGGCAGCTCTTTCTTTTCACCTTCAATCTCAATAGGAACTTTTAAATTTGATGTCAATTTTTCTTGTAATTTAGTCCAGGCCGAAGAACCAGTTTGCTTCATCTTGGCAATTATTTCTTCTTCATTTTCAGGTAAAAGATATTTACTTTTATCAACTAATTCTTCTATAAAATATTTATGCTGATCTAGAAGTTCTGATTCTTGATATAATTTATCTCTCTTATCAATCTCATTTAACCAGAGTTGGAAATTTACCATTGGTTTAGTGGTTCTTACCATTTCCTTCTCTAACTTTTCAATCATCTTTAAAGCTTTTTCATTATTAGCATTAACACTTACTGTTAAGTGGCTAAAAGCATTTAACTTCATCGATAATTGATAAAATTCTTTTAGAGTTTTAATAAACTTTTCAGCCGCATCTATCTTATCTTCTACCTTATCAAAATTCCATTCTTTTAGTTCTTTTATAATTTTTTCAAATTGTTTCTTATCTTGCTTGAATTCTTCTGAATCTAATCCTGAATACAATGAATCAAGACTCCATCTCTTTTCCATAATATCGCCCCTTAATTAATTATTGAACATAAAACAAACCGGGTAAATTACCCGGTCCTATAGGTTATTTTAATTTAACAGCTGTTCCATAAGCTAATATTTCAGCAGCCCCACCCATTACTTGTGAGGTAGTAAAACGAACATTAACAACTGCATCTGCATTTAACTTTTGGGCCTCTTCTTCCATCCTAATAAATGCTTCTTCTCTTGCTTCACTAATCATTTGAGTATATTCCTTAACTTCTCCACCAACTAAATTCCTTAAACCAGCTACAATATCATTCCCTAAATGACGGGCTCTAATTGTATTACCCCTCACTAGTCCCAGTACTTCTGTAATCTCTTTACCCTTAATTTCTTCCGTATTAACTGTTAACATATCTCTCCTCCTTATCAGTATTATTAAGCGGACATTTTTCACATAAAGGGGAGCTTTTTAAACAGTGTTCTTTAGCTAGTTTCACCAATAATGCATGGTATTCATTATACAACTTAGAATCTTTTTTTAAATTATTTTCTATTTTATTCTTTAAAGTTTTATATTGTATATTTTCATCTACATAGCCTATTCTTGATAAAATTCTTTTGGTATAAGTATCAATTACAAATTCCGGTTTGTCAAAAGCATATAATAATATCGAATCTGCTGTTTCTGGTCCTATACCATATATTTCTAAAAGCTCTTCTCTCTTTTGTTTGGGCTTCCCTTTAGCTAAATCATCTAAACTTAAATTATAGTTTTCTTTTGTGAAATTAATAAATGATTTTAACTTCTTTGCTTTCATATTATAATATCCGGAAGGCTTTATCAATTCTGCTAAATAATCATTTTTAATTTGTTCTAATTTTTTTATGTTTAATAAATCCTCTTCTTTTAAATTGTTTATTGCTTTTTCAACATTTTGCCAGCTAACTGCTTGAGTTAAGATAGCACCTATAATAATTTCTATTCTACTATCTCCCGGCCACCAATTTTGAGGTCCGTAAATAGAATATAGTTCTTCATATATTATCTTAATACCTTCAGAAAAATCATAACTATTTTTGATTTGACTACAGGGATACATTTAATCATTCCTTGTTTAAAATATCTCTAGCGATTACTATACCAGAAACAGAAGCCTGCATTAAACCTCTTGTAATACCAGCTCCATCCCCAGCTGTATAAAGATTATTAATTTTTGTTTCTAAATTATCATTTACATCAATACGATTTGAATAAAACTTAACTTCTACACCGTATAACAAGGTATCTCTTGAATATAAGCCAGGAGCTAAATTATCTAATGCTTCTAACATTTCAATTATGCCTTTTAAATGTCGATAAGGAAAGACTAAACTTAAATCTCCAGGAGTTGCTTCTTGTAAGGTGGGTTCTATAATCCCACGCTCAATCCTAGTCGGAGTTGAACGATGGCCATCTAAAAGGTCACCCAATCTCTGTACTAATATTCCTCCGCCTAAAAGATTAGCTAACTTCGCTATGTTTTTACCATAAGTAATTGGTTCATGAAATGGTTCTGTAAATGTTTTACTCACTAGGAGGGCAAAGTTAGTATTTTCAGTTTTAATATCAGAATGGCTGTGACCATTAACGGTAATTAAACCTTGATTATTTTCATTGACAACTTCCCCATAAGGAGACATGCAAAATGTTCTCACCTTATCATCAAAAGTAGGGGTCTGATATATTAATTTAGATTCATAAAGATCTTCAGTCAATTGTTCTGCAATGACTGCTGAAGTCTCCACTCTTACACCAATATCAACAGGATTTATAGTAGTATTAATACCTAATTGAGGTGCTAAGGTACTTAACCAGGAAGCATTTTCTCGGCCAGGAGCAGTAATTACATAATTGCTATAGTATTCTGTACCATCAGCAGTTTTAACTCCTATTATTGTACTGTCTTCAATAATAAAATCCTTTACATTAGTACCAAATTTTATATCTACTCCTTCACTTTCAATAAAATTTTTCATATTTGATAAGACTGTCTTGGTATATCCAGTTCCTAGATGCCTTAATTTAGCCGGTATGAATTTCAACTGAGACTTAATAGCTTTTGCTTTTAAATCTTCTACTTTTGAGCCATCTACACCAAAAATTCTATCGGGGGCTCCAAAATTAAGATAGATATCATCTGCATAGCTAATCAATTCTTTTAGCTTATCTAAACCTATGTATTCTTCTAAATGCCCACCGATCTTTGGGGAAAGTGATAGTTTACCATCACTATAAGCTCCAGCTCCCCCCCAACCAGAAACTACTGAACAACTATCACAGTTAATACAGCCCATGCCGGGGTTTTGCTTCATAGGACATTCACGCTCAGAAATATCTTTGCCTTTTTCTAACATTAAAATATCTAAATTTCCATCTTTTTTTAAAAGTTCTAAAACTGTAAATATTCCAGTTGGACCAGTACCAACAACTATAATATCATAGTTCTTTTTACCCATTAATTTGCACTCCCGTTCTATTCCCATTCAATTGTAGCTGGGGGTTTTGAAGTAATATCATATACTACTCTATTTACCTCTTTGACTTCATTTACAATTCGATTTGAAATAGTTTCTAAAAGATCATATGGTAAATGCGCCCATTCGGCTGTCATTGCATCATCACTTTTTACAGCTCTTAAGATAATAGGGTATCCATAAGTACGATCATCACCCATTACACCCACACTTCTTAAATCCGGTAATACAGCAAACGACTGCCAAATTTCTCTAGATAAACCGGCCTCTTTAATTTCTTCTCTTAAAATCAAGTCAGCATCTTTCAAAATTGAAAGTTTCTGATCATTAATTTGACCGATAATTCTGATAGCTAAACCAGGACCTGGAAAAGGCTGTCTCCAAACTATTTCTTCTGGAAGACCTAAAACTTCGCCAATCTTTCTAACTTCATCTTTAAATAACATTCTTAATGGTTCTATTAGATCAAAATTCATTTCTTCCGGTAAACCACCAACATTATGATGGCTTTTAATTGTAGCAGCATGTTCATTGCCACTTTCAATTACATCAGAATAAATTGTACCCTGCACTAAGTATTTTGCGTTTTCTACTTTGGAAGCTTCTTCTTCAAAAACTCTAATGAATTCTTCACCAATAATCTTTCTTTTAGTTTCTGGGTCAGAAACACCCTCTAATTTATTTAAAAATCTTTCTTTTGCATCTACATATACAAGTGGAATATTAAATTCTTCACTAAAAGTTCGCTTGACTTCTGCAGCTTCTCCTTTACGAAGCAAACCATGATCTACAAAGATACAGGTTAATTGTTCTTTTATTGCCTTATATACTAAAGCAGAGGCTACTGAGGAGTCAACTCCACCTGAAAGACCACATATTACTTGTTCGTCATTCACTTCTTCTCGAATTATGCCAACCTGTTCCTCAATATAATCAGCCATAGTCCAATCTGCTGTAGCTTTACATTCTCTAAAAAGAAAATTATGTAATACCTCTTTACCTTTTAAAGTATGTAAAACTTCCGGATGAAATTGGACACCATATAATTTTTTATCTTGATCAGCCATGACTGCCACATCTGTTACTTCTGTATGGGCTATATTTTTAAATCCATCTGGCATTTTAACTACCTGATCACCATGACTCATCCAAACTTGTGTATTATCAGCTATTTCTTTTAATATACCAATATTTTGCTCTATTTTAAGTTTGGCTTTACCATATTCACCCTGCTTAGCTTTTTTTACATTACCGCCTGGCATCAGAGAAGCCATTAACTGCATACCATAACAAATGCCTAAAATAGGAATACCTAGATTTAAAATTTCAGGATCTATTTGAGGGGCATTAGAACTTGTCACACTATTAGGACCACCTGAAAATATGATGCCAATAGGATTTATTTTTTTTACTTCTTCACTTGAAATCTTATAAGATTTTATTAAGGAGTAAATATTAAATTCACGGACTCTTCTTGCTATTAATTGACTGTATTGGCCACCAAAATCAAGGATTAATATTTTATTGCCTACCATGTCAATCTCCTTTCAAAATATATTAAATCACAGGTTATATTATAAGGCAAAAATGTATAAATGTAAATACAAAAAAGTGGTATACCGCTATAAACGGTACACCACTTTGAATGTTTAATATTAACTTCTTATTACATCATACCGGGCATTCCGCCCATGCCGCCCATTCCACCGGGCATTCCACCTGGAGCTCCTCCGCCATTATCATCTTCGTCGTCATCAGAAGTATCAGCGACGAGGGCTTCAGTGGTTAGTAACATTGCTGCTGCACTTGCAGCATTTTGAATTGCAGAGCGTGTTACTTTAGCTGGATCTACGATACCAGCTTTAATCATATTTACATATTCACCTTTCATGGCGTCAAAGCCCATGCCAGGTTCTAATTCTTTAATTTTCTCAACTACTACTGAGCCTTCATAGCCAGCGTTATTAGCAATTAAGCGCATTGGAGCAGTTAAGGATCTCTTAACAATATCTACACCGGTACCTTCGTCACCTTCTAATTCTATATCATCAAGAACTTTCATCGCGTTTAGATAAGTGACTCCACCACCAGGAACTAATCCTTCTTCTACAGCTGCTCTAGTAGCAGATAATGCATCTTCTATTCTGTGTTGTTTTTCTTTAAGTTCGGTTTCTGTAGCAGCACCTACTCTAATTACTGCAACACCACCAGCTAATTTAGCAAGTCTCTCTTGTAATTTTTCTTTATCAAAGTCAGAGTCACTACTTTCAATTTGACGTCTGATTTGACTTATTCTTTCTTTTAAGTCTTCTTTGTTTCCTTCACCTTCAACAATGGTGGTATCTTCTTTTGTAATTGTAATTTTGTGAGCTTGACCTAGATCAGAAATTTCAGCATTTTCTAATTTTAGACCGAGATCTTCAGTAATTACACGACCACCTGTTAGAATTGCTAAGTCTTCTAACATTTGCTTTCTTCTGTCACCAAAACCAGGTGCTTTTACAGCTACACAATCAAAAGTACCTCTAATTTTG
Source organism: uncultured Halanaerobiales bacterium (assembly GCA_964430875.1). Classification (GTDB taxonomy): domain Bacteria; phylum Bacillota; class Halanaerobiia; order Halanaerobiales; family M55B127; genus M55B127. The sequence continues at coordinate 372 of CAYSHP010000037.1, read as the reverse complement.
TTTACAACGAGAGTTGCAAGTGCTTCACCTTCAACCTCTTCAGCTACGATGAGAAGAGATTTACCAGATTGAGCAACTTTCTCAAGTAGAGGTAGGATATCTTGAATATTTGAAATTTTCTTATCAGTAATTAAGATATATGGATCTTCAAGAGAGGCTTCCATTTTTTCGGTATCAGTTACCATGTAAGGGGATAAGTAACCTCTATCAAACTGCATACCTTCAACTACTTCTAAGGAAGTTCCCATACTCTTAGATTCTTCAACAGAAATTACTCCATCTTGACCAACTTTTTCCATTGCTTCTGCAATTAAATTTCCAACTTCTTCATCATTACCAGCAGAAATTGAAGCAATTTGAGAAACTTCTTCT
>CAYSHP010000036.1:0-24181 GCA_964430875.1 uncultured Halanaerobiales bacterium | reverse complement strand
TAAATATACCGGGTTTAGGTCCTAAAACAGCCGGTAAGTTTTTAGAAGAACTAGAGATAAGTAATATTGAAGATTTAAAAAAGGCTTTACAAGCAGAAAAGATCAGGGAATTAAAAGGAATGGGTGCTAAAACAGAGGAGAACCTGTTAGAAGCCCTAAAAGAATATGAAGAGTATACCAGCTATATTAATCTTGATCAGGCTTTAGAAACTTCAAATAAATTAATAAAAGAACTAAAGAAAAAATCAAGTAAAATTATTAAAATAACCACAGCCGGTAGTACCAGAAGAAGAAAAATTAAGATTGGTGATCTTGATATCCTGATGTCTGTAAAAGATAAAAAGGATCATAATCTTTTAGAGACTATAAAAGGCTTAGAGCTAATCAAAAATATTCTTTTAGAAGGTGAAACTAAAGTATCAGGCCGAACTACCGATGGTCTTCAGGTTGATTTTAGGATAGTCAATCAAGATGAATATCCAGCTGCCCTTTTATACTTTACTGGTTCTAAATACCATAATGTGAGGTTAAGACAGATTGCTAAAGATAAAGACTACAAACTTAATGAATATGGAGTATTTGCCGGTGAAAAAAGGATTGCAGCTGATTCAGAAGCAGCCATCTATAAGTTACTTGATTTAAAGTACATGGAACCAGAAATCAGGGAAGATAGAGGCGAAATTGAAGCTGCGCAAAAGGATGAACTACCTGATTTAATCTCATTAGAGGATATTAAAGGAGACTTTCATGTCCACTCTAATTATAGTGATGGTACAATGACTATCAAAGAGATGATAGAGGCTGCAAAAGAGAGGGGTTATCAGGCTATTGCCTTTACTGATCATTCACAATCTTTAAATATAGCAAACGGATTATCGGTTAAAAGAGTTAAAAAGCAGTGGCAGGAAATCGAAGAGATCAGAAAAGAATTTCCAGACTTTCTTATCTTAAAAGGAATCGAAGTTGATATCAAAAAAGACGGCAGTCTTGACTATAATGATGAGATCTTAGCTGGTTTTGATATTGTAATAGCTTCTGTACATGCTAACTTTAATTTAGCTAAAGATGAGATGACCGAGCGGATTATAAAAGCAATTGAAAACCCTTATGTTAATATTATCGGACACCCGACCGGTCGGATGTTAGGTCAAAGACAGCCCTTTGAATTTAACTATGAACAAGTTTTAAAAAAAGCAAAAGCAAATGATGTAATCTTAGAAATAAATGCTTCACCTTCCCGTTTTGATTTAGATGATACGATGGCCCGGGATGCTTTAAGGGAAGGTGTCAAGTTAATTATAAATACTGATTCACACCATAGTGATCAGTATGAATATATGAAGTATGGGATCTGTATAGCCCGACGGGCCTGGGCAGAGCCAAAAGATATAGTAAACACATATTCTATAAAAAAGTTAAAAGAACTATTTGAGGTGAAATAGATTGGACAAACACAGTATTGATGTATTGGAATTAAAGAAAATTATGAATGAGGTTAAAAAACAGGCCGATACTTTCCTCGGCCAGCAGTTAATCTCAGAGATTAAGCCCTATAAAGACCTAGACTATATAAAAGAAAGATTACAGGAAGTAACACAGGCTAAACGAATCTTAAATGATTATAGTAAACCACCCTTTGGTGGAGTTAGAGATATTAGAGAATTCTTAAAGAAGTCTAATAAAGAAGTAGTACTTTCTATAAAAGAATTAATTGATATAGAAAATACCTTAAATGCCTTTCGAAATATGCGGGGCTTTTTCAATGATATTAGAAATGATGTAGATCAAAGAATTATCAATAGGGAATATAATTTAATCTTTGCTATGGGAGAAGAAGTAGATGTTTTTGATGATTTACAAAATGAGATTAACCGTTGTATTGATTACTCCGGTTATGTAAAAGATGATGCTTCTTCTAAATTAAAATCATTAAGAAACCAGTTAGAAAGCATTGAAAATAAAGTTAGAGACCGTTTAGATAGTATAACTAAAAGTAGTAAATACCAGAATATGCTGCAGGAAACAATTGTGACTAGAAGGGAAAACCGTTATGTAGTACCTGTAAAAAAAGAATACAGGAACTCTTTTGACGGTATTGTCCATGATCAATCCTCTAGTGGAATGACTATCTTTATGGAACCAATGGAGGTAGTTAGATTAAATAATAAGCTGCGTGAAATTAAAGAGGAAGAAGAAAGAGAAATCTATAAGATACTACAGCAGTTAACCTATCAAGTGGCTGGTTTTGCAGAGGATATTAAAGATTCCTTAAAACAAATAACTATCTTAGATCAAATCTTTGCAAAGGCTAAATACAGTAATCAAATCGATGGCTCAGCACCTAGTTTAAATGATCAAGGCATTATCAAGATTAAAGAAGGACGCCATCCCCTTTTAAAAAATGAACCGGTTCCTATTACCATTGAAGCCGGTGATGGCTTTAATAACTTAGTGATAACTGGTCCTAACACAGGTGGTAAAACGGTGAGTTTAAAAACGGTCGGGCTTTTTGTTTTAATGGTACAGAGCGGACTGCATATTCCAGCCGGAGAAGAAAGTCTCATTGGTGTATTTAATAAGATCTTTGCTGATATCGGAGATGAACAAAGTATAGAACAAAATTTAAGTACTTTTTCATCTCATATGAATAATATAAATTCCTATTTAGAAAAGGCAGATGCAAAAAGTTTAATTCTTTTAGATGAACTAGGAGCGGGTACTGATCCCAGAGAAGGGGCTGCCTTAGGTATTGCTATTTTAGAAAAATTAAAATCAAAAAATGCAATTACAATTGCTACTACTCACTACAGTCAGTTAAAAAGTTATGCATATTCTTTTCCTCATGTAGAAAATGCTTCAGTTGAATTTGACTTAGAGTCCTTAAGACCAACTTACCGGTTAATAATGGGAGTACCGGGTGGTAGTAATGCTTTTGAAATTGCTTTAAGATTAGGTTTACCAGAAGAAATTGTTGAGGAAGCTAGAAAGTTAATAGACAAAAAAGAATTAGAAGTTGAAAATATAATAACAGAACTCAATAATGAAAGAAACCGTTATCAAGAACTAAGAGAAGAAGCCGAATATAACCACCGGAAAGCAAAAGAAATGAAAGAAGATTATGAACAAAAGCTTAAAGAACTAAAAGAAAAAAAAGATGAAACGATTAAAGAGGCGAAAAAAGAAGCCAAAGAAATAATCAAAAGGGCTGAAAAGAAAAGCAAAAATATTATTAGAAATCTAAAGGATAAAGCAACCTCGACTCGTCCCGAGCTAGATAGAGAAGCTACTGAAATAAATAAAGAACTTAAGGAATTTAAAAGTGAACTAGAAGTATCGCAAAAAGAAGAAACTCAAAAAGTTAGTAAAGAAGAAATCAAAAAAGGTATGACCGTTAGAGTTAGAAACCTTGGAAAAAAAGGTAGAGTTGTTGATATTGAAGGAGATAAAGCAATTGTTGAAGCTGGTGTTATGAAGATAAATGCTGATATTGAGGACTTGATTCCAATTGAAATGCCGGATGTACACAAAGAAAGAATGGTCAAAAAATATCAGGTTAAAAAGAATCAGGCTACTACTAACAGTCTGGATTTAAGGGGTATGAGGTATGATGACGCCCAACGCAAATTAGATAAGTATCTAGATGATGTCAGATTGGCCGGTTATAGTACAGTTGAAGTAATCCATGGTAAAGGTACAGGTGCCCTGAGAAAAGCCGTAGAAGAGGTGTTAGAGGGTAATAGATTAGTAAAAGATTATCGTTATGGAAATCAAAGTGAAGGTGGAATGGGAGTTACGATTGTAAATCTAAAGTAAAAAAATAGGAAAATATAAGAAAAAAATATTATATATAAAACAAACCCGGGCTCAAGCCCGGGTTTTAACATTTCTATTTACTTTTTAATTATTCCTCATCATCTTCATCATTTAAGAAATCCCAGATATCAAAGATTACACTATCCTCAGGATTCATTGGTTCAACGGTTTGTTCAGAGGGATGTTCAGTACAGTATTGAGTTGGTTTTTTCTGATAAAGGTGGTTCCCATTACCATCAGTCTGGGGAATCCCCAATTCCGGGTCAATCTTTTGAATTGGTTCACCTTTTTTGACAATATAGACCCCTTTGACTAGGTCATCAGCATTTTTGGACCCATCATTATGTTCACTAAAGTGTATATTAGTGGGACCAACCCTCACTCCGCTTTTTTCAATAAAAGTATATTCGACAATATTTTCAGCCGGACAGTTTTCGGTTGCTAACATGCCGGTTGTTTTATCAATTTTAACGGTTTCAGTTGGACCGTGTAAATCTTCTGTCTGCCGGGGAGCATTTTCTGATTTGAATAACTCCTCTGTAATTCTAGGTGTATATTTATTGGGCAGTTTACCTGTTACAGGGTCAATTGAGACCGATTTAATATTTTGTGGTTTACTGAAATAAGATACTTCCCGCCCTTTAACAACTTCTCGCATGTAATCTCCCCATAACTGGGCAGCTTCTGCACTTGAAATGGTTCGGGCTCGACCATTTTCAGTATAGATTAAGTTACCGTTTGCATCACGTTCATCATAAACCATTTTCTGTAAGTTATCTTCACCAATCCAGACACTTGTTACTAAACTTGGAGTATAACCTACAAACCAAGCATCGGTATAGTTATTAGTAGTACCTGTTTTACCGGCAACCGGTCGGTCTAAATCAGCTCTCCAGCCGGTACCTTGATTAATAACTGACCTTAACATATCGGTCATTAAGTAACTAGTTTCTGGACTTAAGACAATCTTTTTTTTAGGATGTGCTTCATAGATTACCTGGTTGTCTGTATCTAAAATTCTGGTGATCGCATATGGTTCAGTTCTGATTCCATTGTTAGCAAAGATACCATAGGCGGTTGCCATCTCCAGTGGTTTTACACCTCTGGTAAGACCACCTAGAGCAAGTGAATAGTGATCTTCGGCATTATCTGATCTTTCAAAGGTTGAAATACCCATCTGACGGGCAGTTGAAATCGTATCATTAACACTGACCTTCTGTAGTAACTTAACTGCTGCTACATTAATGGAATGAACTAATCCGGTTCTTAAACTGACCATACCCCGGTATTTATTTTCATAGTTAGTCGGCCAGATTTCTTTATTATTACTACTTTTTTTCTTCGGATTGGACATCGGCATATCATTGATGACATCTCCGGGAGAATAATTATTTTTAACAGCTGTTGTATAAACAAAAGGTTTAAAAGCGGAACCGGGCTGTCTAACAGCCTGTGTTGCTCGGTTAAACTGATCATTACCTCTACCACCTATCATGGTTTTGATGGCACCAGTTTTGGCATCCAAAGTAATTAAGGCCATTTGTGGTTGAGTAGGATCAGCTGCATTATTCCGGGTAACAGTTGGTATATACTTTTGTTTAATAGCATTTTCTACAGAACTATTGGCAATCTTTTGCATATCGGTATCTAAAGTGGTATATACTTTTAAGCCACTCCCATATACCATATTGGCTCCATACATATCTAATAAGGTATCACGCACATATCTAACAAAGTAAGGAGCAATATCTTCATCAGATTGATTAGAAGCAGAATCCAATTCTATTTTAGCCTGTTGGGCTTGGGCTGCTTTTTCTTTAGAAATATAGCCAAGTTCGGCCATTTTATTTAAAACTATGTTACGCCTTTCAATTGCAGCTTCCCGATTATTAAAAGGTGAATAGTAGTTAGGGGCTCTTGGTAAACCGGCTAATAACGCGGATTCACTTAAAGACAGTTCAGAAACACTTTCCCCAAAGTACTGTTGGGCAGCTGCTTCTACACCATAGGCACTATGGCCCATAAATATTTCATTTAAGTACATTTCTAAGATTTCAGGTTTGGTATACATACGTTCAAACTGTAAAGCAAGGTAGGCTTCCTGAATCTTACGGTAGTATGTTTTTCTCTGATGGAGCAGTGCATTACGGGCTAACTGCTGGGTTATAGTACTAGCCCCCTGGGCGCGGTAACCGGCTCTAATATTAGCCACAACTGCTCTCATAATACCAAAGAAATCAACTCCATGGTGTACATAAAAGTTTTTATCTTCAATAGCAACTATTGCTTCTTTAAGATGGGCCGGGATTTTATCTAAGGAAACATAAATTCTGTTCTCTCTATATAGTTTTGTAAGTAGTTCTCCTTCTGCACTATAAATAATAGTAGTTTCACTGGACCCTTTATAATTGCTGATATCGGGTGTGTCTTTGATAATCCAGGTGATAGCACCTACAAAGACACCCACTCCTAAGGATATTATTAAAATGAGTGCTACAATTATATAGCGGCCCTTCCTTTTACTCATAATATTTTACCACCTCTCAATTGCACATTATATCATAAATTTTAATATCTTGGTAGCACTTGTTAGAAACAAATCAATCTGTTATAATTATAAACAGTTTATATTAACCATTTTACTAATAGATAGTAATAAATTCAAGGGGAGGTGTCTAATCTGACATCAATTTGTCAGATTAAATATGGATATCAATAAGCAATTAGAAGTATTAAAACAAGGTGTTAGTGATTTAATATCAGAAGAAGATTTAAAGGAAAAACTAAAAGAAGCTGAACAAGAAGACAGGCCTTTAAGGGTTAAACTGGGTTTAGATCCCACAGCCCCTGACATACATTTAGGTCACACCGTAGTGTTAAAAAAGTTAAAACAGTTTCAGGACTTAGGACATGAGGTATATTTAATTATTGGAGACTTTACGGGCCGTATTGGTGATCCCAGTGGTAAGTCAAAAACTAGAAAACAACTAACTAAAGAACAAATAGAAGAAAATGCCCGTACATATGAAAAACAGTTTTCTAAAATTTTAGATAAAGATAAAACAAAATTAGTTTTTAACTCCAGTTGGTTAGGTGATATGGACTTTGAAGATGTAATTAAGCTATCTTCTAAATATACGGTAGCCCGGATGTTAGAAAGGGATGACTTTCATAACAGATACCAGGCGAATAAACCGATTAGTATTCATGAATTTTTCTACCCTTTAATGCAGGGCTATGATTCAGTTGCAATTGAAGCTGATATTGAACTAGGGGGAACTGACCAGAGGTTTAATCTTTTAGTCGGTAGAAACCTACAGAAAGAATATGACCAAGAACCACAGGTTTTAGTAATGATGCCGATCTTAGAAGGCTTAGATGGAACCGAAAAGATGAGTAAAAGCCTTGATAACTATATTGGAGTAGAAGATAAACCATCCGAAATGTATGGTAAGGTAATGTCAATTCCGGATGATTTAATTGTAAGGTACTATGAATTAGTTACAAATGTTGATGTTGATAAAGTTAAAGAGATCAAAGAAGATATCGAAGTAAATAATGTAAATCCGATGCAGTACAAAAAAGACCTTGCTTATATCATAGTTAAAGAGTTCCATGGTGAAGCCAAAGCCAAAGAAGCTGCCCAGGAATTTGAAAATGTATTTTCAAAGGGTGGTCTACCGGAAGATATTCCCGAAGTAGAAATTAGTGAAGATCAATTAGAAGATGGTGAACTCTGGATTGTTAAGATTGTAGCTGCCACAGGTCTGGTTGATTCTAACAGTGAAGCCCGCCGCATGATTAAACAGGGTGCAGTAACAATTGATGACAAAAAATATGAAAAGATAAACTTAGACTTAGAAGTAAAAGACGGTATGATTGTACAGATTGGTAAAAGAAGATATGCTAAATTGCGAGTAAAGTAAAAAGGGGGAATAACGATGACAGGAGATGAATTAAGACAAAAATATCTTGATTTCTTTAAATTAAAAGATCATTTAATTTTACCCAGTGCTCCCCTGGTACCACAGGATGATCCGAGCTTACTCTGGATCAATGCTGGTATGGCTCCTTTTAAGCCGTACTTTGATGGTAGAAAAGAACCACCAGAGACTAGAATAGCAACTTCACAGAAATGTATAAGAACCAATGATATAGAGAATGTAGGCAGAACAGACCGACATCAGACTTTCTTTGAGATGTTAGGTAACTTCTCTTTTGGAGATTACTTTAAAGAAGAAGCTATTGTATGGGGCTGGGAATTTGTTACAGAAGAATTAGAATTAGATCCGGATAAACTCTGGATAACAATATATAAAGATGATGAAGAAGCTCATGATATCTGGAAAGATATTGTTGGTTTAGAAGAAAAAAGAATTATTAGGATGGGTAAAAAAGAAAATTTCTGGCAGATCGGAACCGGGCCCTGTGGACCTTGTTCTGAGATCCACTATGATAGAGGTCCAGAATACGGCACTAGTGAAGAAGATGTAATTGGGGGAGAAGGAGACCGTTACCTTGAGATCTGGAACCTTGTTTTTACCCAGTATAATTATACTGAAGACGGTGAATACTTAGAATTACCTAATAAAAATATTGATACCGGAATGGGCTTAGAACGGGTTGCTTCTATTTTACAGGATGTAGAGTCAAACTTTGAAACAGATCTGCTTTATCCTATGATTGAATACTTAGAAGCAGACAGTGCAGTTCCTTATAAGAAAAATGAAGAAACAAAGATGGCTTACCGACTAATTGCTGATCATATTAGAGGAGTAACCATGTCTATCTTTGATGGAGTACTTCCTTCTAATGAAGGTAGAGGTTATGTGATTAGGAGACTGCTTAGAAGAGCGGTCCGCTATGGTGGTAAGTTAGGTTATGAAGAACCGTTTCTTTATAAGATGGTCCCGATTGTCATTGATACTATGTCCGGTGGTTATCCTAATTTAGAAGAAAAAGAAGACCAGATTATTAAATTTGTTAAAGCTGAAGAAAAAAGATTCTTTAATACCCTTGAACAGGGCTTAGGTATTTTATCCGATATGATAGATGACCTAGAAAGTGAAGATAAAAGCGAACTATCAGGCCAAAAAGCCTTCCGTTTATATGATACCTTTGGTTTCCCACTTGATTTAACCAAAGATGTATTAAAAGAAAATGGTTTAACCGTTGATGAAGATGGGTTTGAAAAAGAAATGGCTAAACAAAAAAAGAGAGCCCGTGAAGCTAGAGAAGAAGTGGGCTTTGGTAGTACAAAAGAAGATGAACTTTTAAAAGAGTTAACAGATGAACTAGATAAGACTGAATTTGTGGGCTATAAGCATATGTCTAATGAGGCTAAGGTCTTAAAGATAATAAAAGACGGTCAGTTAAGTGAAAAACTAAAAGAAGGAGAAGAAGGTAAGTTAATCTTAGATAAAACCTCCTTTTATGCCGAAAGTGGTGGCCAGATTGGTGATAGAGGAACTATTGAAAGTTCTGAAACAAAAGCTGTCGTAAAAGACACAGTTAATAAATTAGATTTCTTTTTACATCAATCAGAAGTAAAAATAGGCAGTCTTAAAGTAGGCGATACCGTTACTTTAGAAGTTTATGAAGATAATAGAAGAGCTACTATGCGTAATCACTCTGCTACTCACTTACTTCATCAATCCTTAAGAGAGGTCTTAGGTGACCATGTAAATCAGTCCGGTTCTTTAGTAGAACCTGATAGATTTAGATTTGACTTTACTCACTTTTCTGCTTTAACTGATGAAGAGTTAGAAGAGATTGAATACAGAGTTAATGAACAGATTATTAATAACTTAAATGTTAAAATAGAAGAAATGGATATTGATAAAGCCAAAGAAAAGGGAGCCGCTGCTCTATTTACTGAAAAGTACGGTCAAAAAGTAAGAGTCGTACAAATGGGTGATTTCAGTATCGAACTATGTGGTGGTACCCATGTAAATAGAACCGGTGATATCGGACTGTTTAAGATCGTTAATGAAGGTTCTATTGCCTCTGGTATTAGAAGAATTGAAGCTGTGACCGGGTTTAAAGCCTTAGAATTTGTTAATGATAGAGAAGAACTTTTAACTAAATCAGCTGAGCTGCTTAATGCTGAAAAAAGAGAAGTTCCCAATAAGATAAGTAAGTTAAAAGATAATATCAAAGAATTAGAAAAAGAAATTAGATCTTTAAAAGATAAAATTGCTCATTCAAAGACTACTGATATCATGGATGAAGTTCAAGAGATAAATGGGGTAAAGCTTTTAACCCACAAATTACAGGATGTTGATAATGATGCTCTTAGAAAAATGGCTGATAAATTGCAAAATAAAATGGAATCAGGTATAATTATATTAGCCTCTGCTTTAGATAACAAGGTCTTATTTGTAGCAAAAATTACGCAAGACTTGGTTAAGCAAGGCTACAAAGCTGGCGATATTATCGGTCAAGTAGCACAAGTTGCCGGTGGTGGTGGGGGCGGACGTCCTGACATGGCTCAGGCCGGTGGCTCAAAAGTAGACAAGATTGATGAAGCTTTAACAAAAGCAAAAGAAATTATAAAAGCTAAGTAAAAATTAAGTACTAATAATATTAATATGGGAAGTGATATAAATGCCTGAAGATAATAATAGAAATGATCAGACGATGCGCTTTAAACCGACAAAAGAAGAGATGAGTGAAGCCGGTTATGTCATAAAAAGGGTCTCAAAAGCCCTGGAAGAAAAGGGCTATAATCCGGTCAATCAGATTGTCGGTTACATTCTTTCAGGTGATCCCGCCTATATCACAAGCTATAAAGATGCCCGGATGATGATTAGAACGATCGACCGGGATGAAATAATAGAAGAATTAGTAAAAAACTACTTAAATAAATAACTATTAAAAAAGGTGCTTCTAAAAAAAGATATTTTTGGAAGCACCATTTTATCACTTTGGAGGAATCTTAATTGAGAAAATTGGGAATTGATTATGGCAGTAAATATATAGGCTTAGCAGTAAGTGATCGTTCCAATACAGTGGCTCACAGTAAAGAAGTAATTAAAAGAACCGATTTAAAAAAAGATCTTGAGACAATTAAAGATTATATAAAAGACTATGAAATTGATGAAATTGTAGTTGGAATGCCTACTTCTTTAAATGGAAGTAAAGGGCCAAGGGCTAAAAAAACCCAGCAGTTTATTAATTTTTTAAATAATCATTTAGAGATTGAAGTAACAACCTGGGATGAACGTTTTACTACTCTTATTGCTGATCAAAGTATGATTGATGCCGATATAAGCCGTAAGAAAAGAAAGAAGATGGTTGATAAAATAGCGGCAGCTTTAATACTACAAAATTATTTAGATTATTTAAATCAAAAGGATGGTGAAAAGGATGAATGAAGAAGGTAGTTATTATGTAGATGAAGAAGCAGGCGAATTAGTATTAAAAAACGAAGGTGTTGAAGAACGTTTTGTAATTGAAGATGAAGTGCGTTTTGATGGCAGTAAATACTTAGTATTAATTCCTGCCGATAATGATGAAAGTCAAGAAGCTTTAGTTTTAAAGATGGTACAGGATGGAGACCAAAGCTTTTTAAGTATAATTGAAGATGAAGAAGAATTCCAAAATGTAAGAGAGAGGTATCTAAGCAAGTGAAAAAGGCCGGTATAATGTTTTTAATCTTTATTATCTTAATAACCGTTTCTCTAAAAATTGTAGATTTAACCGGTGCGGTTAATGAAAATAATAAAGGAAATATATTAATAGAGATTAAAAAAGGGTCGTCAGCACAACAGATTGTTGACACCCTTTATATTCACGACCTAATTAAATCAAGATTACTATTTAGAGCCTATATGCATTTAACTGAAGCCGACCAGAAATTACAGGCCGGTTATTACTATCTCAATAAATCGATGGATATGTTTGCTATTGTTAATCAGCTTAAAAGAGGTGGTAATGCCGTCTATAAAGTAACGATACCAGAAGGATTTACTGTAGAGCAGGTAATTGAAAGATTAGCTGAAAAAAGTGTTAATGATTTAGACAGTTATCTTAAAACGGTTAATGAGCATAATTTTTCTTATGAATTTTTACCTGAAGATAATTCGAAATTATTATATAAACTAGAAGGATACCTCTATCCTGATACCTATACTATACCTTTAGGTTTTGAGCCTGAAGAAACGTTAGAGGTACTTTTAAGTTCTTTTAAAGATAATGTATTAAAAAAGGTAGAGTCAAGTAAGTTAAGTAATCAGTATAACCTACATCAAATAATAACGATTGCTTCTTTAATTGAAAGGGAAGCTAAATTTGATGATGAAAAACCGACTATAGCCTCTGTTATTTATAACAGGCTCAATCAGGATATGAAACTACAGATTGATGCGACTGTACAGTACTTATTAGAAGAAAACAAAGAGAGACTGCTCTATAAGGACCTAGAGGTTGATTCCTTATATAATACATACCAACATAAGGGTCTACCACCGGGACCAATCTGTAACCCAGGCCAGGCTTCTATAGAGGCGACTTTAAATCCTGATGATACGGACTTTTTATTTTACTTTGCTTTAGATAATGGAAGACATGTTTTTACCAAAAGCTATGAAGAGCATATTAAAAAACAACGGGAAAATTAAAATGAGGGATTAATAAATGGCTGAAAATAAAATATATACGCTCTGGGAAGATAATGAAAGATTAAAAGAGTTAGAACAACAGGCCAAAGAAGAACATATTCCGATTATCTCCCGAGAGACTGCCAATATTTTAAAATCAATAATTTCAATTAAAAAACCTAAGTTAATTTTAGAGTTAGGCACAGCTATTGGCTACTCAACCCTCTGGATGGCTGAATATACGGACTCTGATACAGAAATTGTAACTGTTGAACGAGATGAAAAAAGGTTTAAACAAGCTCAACAAAATATTGAGGACTTTGGTTTTAATAAAAAGCTAAACTTTAAATTTGGTGATGCCCGAGAAATTGTACCCTATTTAAGAAGAAAATTCGATCTAATATTTATAGATGCTGCCAAAGGGCAGTATCTAAATTTATTTAAGATGGCAGAAGGAAAAATAAAAGAAGACGGTATTATAATTTGTGATAATGTATTATATAAAGGATTAGTACGAAACAATCAAAAGGTAGAACATAAAATTAGGTCTATGGTTGTTAATATGAGAAAGTTTTTAATCTATTTGAAAAACAATAAGCGGTTTAAGACCGAAATTTTGGATATAGATGATGGAATTACAATAAGCAGCAGGAGGAATAGATAATGAAAAGAGTTGAACTATTAGCCCCAGCCGGCAATCTAGAAAAGTTAAAAGTAGCAGCCCTTTACGGAGCAGATGCAGTTTACTGTGGAGGCTTTAGTTATGGACTTAGAGAAGGTGCAGATAACTTTAGTTATGAAGAGCTTAAAGAGGGAACTGAATTTTTACATGCTAGAGATAAAGAGATCTATGTAACGGTTAATATGATACCTCATAATGAAGATTTAGAGGGATTACCTAAATACTTACATGCTTTAGAAGAAATCGGGGTAGATGCCTTAATTATTTCAGATCCGGGTGTATTAAATATTATTAGAGAGGAAGATATTGAGATACCTCTACATTTAAGTACCCAGGCTAATGCAGTGAACTATGCTAGTGTTAATTTTTGGCATGATTTAGGTATGGAAAGGATAATTTTAGCCCGCGAGTTAAGTCAAGATGAAATTATAGAAATTAGAGAAAATACTAAAGCTTCTTTAGAGATGTTTATTCACGGTGCAATGTGCATTTCATATTCAGGCCGCTGTCTATTAAGTAACTACTTTGTAAATAGAGATGCCAATCGCGGTCAGTGTGCTCATTCCTGTCGCTGGAAGTACTATTTAATGGAAGAAGAAAGACCAGGTGAATATTACCCTGTTTTTGAAGATAAAAACGGAACTCATATCATGAATTCAAAAGATTTATGTCTTATTAAATATATTCCAGAAGTAATTGAAACTGGTGTGGATAGTTTAAAAATCGAAGGAAGAATGAAAGGTATGCACTATGTAGCTAATGTAGTTTCGACCTACAAAAAAGCACTTGATTCATATTATGAAAACCCTGCTAAATATGAATTTCAAGAAGAGTGGTTTAAAGATTTAAGAAAGGTTAGCCATAGAGGCTATACAACAGGCTTTTTCTTACATCCACCGACTGAAGAAGCTCAAAATTATGAATCCTCTGCTTATCGGAGAACCTATGATTTCATGGGGGTTGTAAGAAGATATGATTCTGAGCAAAAAGAAGCATTAATCGAAGTTCGCCATAAGTTCTTTAAGGGTGATAAGATAGAAATATTAAAACATAATGGTGAGATTCAACTAGAAACTGTAGATTATATAATCAATGAAGAAGGAAAACAAGTTGAAGATGCGCCTCATCCTAAAGAGATTATTAGAGTGCCTGTTGAAAGTGAATACCAAGAACTGGAAGTTGTCAGAAGAGAGGTTCGTAAATAATGGAAAAAAATACACATCGGATTGTGGCCAAGGTCCCACAGAAAGAAATTGTTTTTGTTGATATGATCTTTAAATCCTTTGAAGGTATTGCCATGTTAACGGTAAGTAAAGAAGAACCAGGTGAAATATATTTAGATGTCACAGACGGCACTAAGGATTTAGTCCTTGATATTTTAAAGGATTTAGATGATGAATTCCCTGTTGAGATAATAAGTACTTGAAATATTTGACAAGAGATACTTAATTAGTTATGATTACTGTAAGAAAGAAGTTGTCAATTTCGGGGGCTATAATATTGAAAAATTTATATCCAGATAACTACTATGAAAGTATATTTGACATTGATATTGAAGATTTAAAATCCTTAGAAATTAAGGGTATTGTTGTGGATATTGATAATACAATTGTTCCCTGGAATGATAAAGAACTTAGTGAAGAAGTATTTAACTGGTTTAAAAAATTAATCAAAGAAGGGTTTAAATTATGCCTTATATCTAATGGAATGAGTAAAAGGGTTAAATACTTCAGCAATCAATTGGACATCCCGGCAATAGGCAAGGCTGTGAAACCTAGAAAAAAAGCTTTTAAAAAAGCTTTAAATATCCTTGATGTACAGAAAGATAATATTGCAGTAATTGGTGATCAAATTTTTACTGATGTTCTGGGCGGAAACAGAATGGGCTTTACTACTATATTAGTAGATCCATTAAATAAACAAGAATTTATAACAACTAAGATCATGCGATTTTTAGAAAAGTTAGTGATAAAACGAGGGATGTACCATGATTGATGTTTGGAGGGATAATTATGATTTATCGAAGTTTAAAAAAGATGCTGATGATTTTGGCAATAGCATTGTTCATATTTATAAGTTATGTGAGTGTGCTGAAAGCGGAAGATTTTAATGAATTAGGCAATAGAGTCTTAGAATATGGTGATGAAGGTTCAGATGTGGCAATTTTACAACAGAGACTGAGTGATTTAAAGTTCTATGATGGGAAAATAGATGGTATTTACGGTAAAAATACAGCTCAAGCTGTCAAACGGCTCCAAAAAACCTATGGACTGACCGTAGATGGGGTTGCGGGTGAATCCACTTTTAAATATTTACCTGATAATAATATCTATACTAAAATGGATATTTCAAGAGATCAAATAATACTACTGGCTAGAGTTATTCACGGTGAAGCGCGCGGTGAAAGCTTTGAAGGTAAAGTTGCAGTTGGATCCGTTATCTTAAATAGAGTGAAAGACAAAAATTTCCCAACTACAATTAGGGAAGTAATTTTACAGAGAGGCCAGTTCAGTAGTTTAATTGATGGTCAGGCTAATTTATTTCCAGATCAAAAATCAATAAATGCTGCTAGAGCAGCCTTAGTAGGTTATGATCCTACTTATGGATCATTGTACTTTTATAATCCAGATGTAGCAACTAATGTTAGTTGGATATCACAAAGACCGATAACTTTAAAAATTGGAGATCATGTATTTGCTAGATAAATACAAAAAAAGTAGCACCCTGTTTTAGTTACCAGGTGCTACTTTTTTATATTCATTCTTTTACCTTTTCTTCCATCTTATCCATACATTTTTGACAAATTGTTCTACCCTTATATTCAAAAGTATCATCAGCGCTTCCACAAAAAATACATGCGGGTTCATATTTTTTTAATATAATTTTATCATCTTCCACAAATATTTCCATGGGATCTTTTTTATTAATATTCATAGTTTTACGGAGTTCTATAGGGATAACCATTCTACCAAGGTCATCTATCTTTCTAACTATACCAGTAGATTTCAAATTCCCACCTCCTTAATAATGAAAACATTATTTTATTTTCAATTTTACATTGTGTAATAATTATACTATTTATTACATATAAAGTCAATAGTTTACATTTTATTAGTTTTCATGATATTATTATAATATAGTCTTTAAATTGTCTGTTTTGTTGCGATTTTACAAAGGAGGAAGCTTTTAATGAGTGAAAATAATAATTTTGATAAATTTAAAGATATTTTGGTGGAGAATAATTATAGATTAACACAGCAAAGAAAAGAAATATTGCAAGTTTTTTTAAAATATAAAGAAAAGCACTTTAATGCTGAGCAACTTTTAGATATACTAAAAGACAGGGATGAAAATATCGGGTTAGCAACAGTTTATAGAAACCTTGAACTTTTTAACCGCCTTGGTATTTTAAAAAAGCTTGATTTCAATGATGAGTTTAAATATTATGAACTTAATTTAGTGGAAAAACATCACCACCATTTGATCTGTATTAACTGTGATAGGATTATTGAATTTAATGATGAAGCATTAGGTGATTTTGAAAGAAAGTTAGAAGAGGAATATGATTTTGAGATAAAAGATCATATTATAAAATTTTATGGTGTATGTAAGAAGTGTGCTGAGGAGGGTGAATAGCTAATGGCAGATGATGAAGAAAAGATGATTATCTGTCCTCTTTGTGGACATAACTTTACAAAAGGAGAGTCACAGCAGAGCTGTGAAAGTTGTCCACTTAATAAAAATAACTGTGGCTTAATTCGCTGTCCTAACTGTGGATATGAATTTCCTGAAATAGATGATCAATCTTTAATGGATAGAATTAAAAGGATCTTTAATAAAAATTCAGATGAGGATGAAAAAGGAGGCAAATAGATATGGAAGAACTGCAGAGCTGTTTAAAAGATTTAACAGTTTTTTCAAAACTAACACCAGATGAACTCAAACTGGTCTGCCAGAGTTCATATGAAAAACATTACCAAAAGGGTGAGATCATTTTTTTTGAAAATGATGAACATGGGGGTTTATATTTACTAGTTTCTGGCAGAGTAAAGCTTTCTATGCTTTCACCAGAAGGCAAAGAAAAGGTACTAAATATTCTGCAGGAAGGCGATATTATGGGAGAGATATCATTTTTTGATTTAGATCCTCATCCTATAACTGCAGAAACAATGGAAAATGCTAGAATTGTGATTATTCCCAGAGAAAAATTAGAAGAAATCATTACTGACCAACCCGGTTTGGCCTTAAAAATTATTATTTCTTTAGCTAAAAAGACCAGATTACTTACCAGCCAGGTCAGAGAATTAGTTTTTCATGATGCAGCCGGCCGAATGGCTAGTCTGCTTAGAAGATTTGCTGATGATTTTGGGGTTGAAATCAATGGGGGAAAAATGATAGATCTAATTTTAACCCATAAAGAGATTGCGAACTTAATTGGTTCCTCAAGAGTAACAGTTACAAAGATAATGAATAATTTTATAGATGAAGGTATCATTAAGATGTATAAAAGAAAGATTGTCATAGTTGATGAAGAGAAGTTAGGAAAGAAGTTACATACATCAATTTAATCAGGGACTGATATAGTTGTCTAATAAAGAAAACAAGGCTAAAATGTTGAAAGCAGACCTATCTTTAATATTTATAGTGATGATTTGGGGTACAACATTTCCCTTAATGAAAATTGCCTTAGGGAATGTTAAACCCTTTTATTTTATATCACTAAGGTTTACAACAGCCTTTATAGTATTGACCTTAATATTAAATACAAGACTGAAAAAGATAAACTGGCGAACCTTTAAAATAGGTTCATTTTTAGGTCTGTGGCTATTTTTTGGTTTTGCCTTTCAAATCTATGGGCTGCAGTTTACTACAGCTTCTAGATCGGGCTTTATTACCGGATTATCTGTAATCATTGTCCCCGTCCTTTCTATTTTTATTTTAAAAGATAAACCAACCTTAAGTTCCTGGTTAGGAGTATTATTAGCCTTAATTGGAATGTACTTTTTAACAGGTTTTACTGAAGCCGGGTTTAATATCGGGGATTTACTTACTTTTTTCTGTGCAGTTTCAATTGCTATGCAGATTGTTTTTTTAAGTAAGTATATAATAAAAGAGGACCCTTTAGTTATAACCTGGTTGCAGATTACTACGGTCATGGTTTTAGGTACTATTATCTCTTTTTTTGAATCAGCCTCGGGAACTCTTACTATAAATAATTATGCTGTAATTATTTATACCGGTATTTTTGCAACTGCCCTGGCTATATTTGTGCAAAGCAGAGCCCAGCAGTTTACTACTTCCACCCATGCCGGCTTAATATTTTCTTTAGAACCTGTTTTTGGAGCTATCTTTTCTTTTTTAATTTTAAATGAACGTTTATCAACTATGGGTATGATTGGAGCAGTTTTAATCTTTTCAGGCATAATTTTATCAGAAATCGGTAATAAAACGGTAGGTGAGGAAGTTGAATAAAAATAAAGATAAGATAATAGGTTTATTTGGTGAAAATATTGGAAGTTCATTATCACCTGATATCCATAACTATTTAGCCAATGTGATGGGAGACAAATACCATTACTTTCTTTTTGATTTAAAAGCAAATAACTTAAAAAAAGCAGTTGATTCAATTAAGATTCTTAATATTAGAGGGGTTAATGTTACCATTCCCTATAAAAAAGAGGTTATTAAGTATCTAGATAAAGTGGATGAAAAGGTGGACAAGATCGGAGCAGTCAATACAATAATTAATGAAGAAGGTATCTTAATTGGCAAAAATACAGATGTAGATGGTTTTGATGAGATGGTTTATAACAAAGGTATCAACTTTGCTGATAAAAAAGTTGTATTAATTGGAGCTGGGGGGGCAGCCCGGGCGGTAATCTATTACTTAACTGAACAAAGCCCAAAAGAAGTAAACATTGTGAACAGAACACTCAGAAGAACCGAAGTTCTTAAAGAAGTTTTTAACGATGATATAGAGAATCTAAATATAGCTGAATTAGGTAGTGAAAATTCCAATGAAAAAATTGAAGAAGCAGATATTATAATAAATGCTACTCCTTTAGGGATGGCCAATAGATTTGCAGATAAAAGCCCGGTCAAAGCTGAACAAATAAATGAAAAACAGACTCTTATAGATTTAGTCTATAATCCCCGCATCACTAAATTTTTACAGATTGGTAAAAAGAAAAAGGCCAGGATTGTGAGTGGAATTGAGATGTTAATTTTTCAGGCTGTCAAATCCTTTGAAATTTGGACAAATTCTCTGGTGGAATACCATGTTGTTAAGGAATTAATCAATAACTTATAAATAAGAACATATAAAACTCATATAAATTTAGCAATATTTGTAAATTTAATTAAGATATGGAAGGGTTTAACTCCCTCCCCTAGTATAAAAATATTAGGGGAGGGAGTTTTGTGTTTAATAAGGGCTATACTTTAATCGAACTGTTGGCAGTGATTTCAATAATTTCTATTGTAGTAGTTGTCTCTCCAGTAACCAGAAATATCTATAGAACTGCAGAAACTATTATTACGGTTAGAAATATAATGATGGATATGAGATGGGCCAGGTATAAGGCGATAGATGATAATATTAATATTAAAGTTAAAGTTTATAGAAGTGATAACATCTATCAAAAGGATAAGAATTTTAAATCAGACTATATTATTTACAAAGAAAAGGACAATAAACTGATTAAAAAAGGAACCTTCCCTGGTTATTTAATTTTATATAAGAATTTAAATGAAACAAGAATTACGGCTGATTATTATGACCGTATTGAATTTAAAGCTGATGGTACTGCCTTGCACGGAACCATTGGACTTAAATATGGGACTAAGATTTATAAGATTGTGGTTAGTCAATTAGGGAGGGTAAGGCTTGCAAAATAATAAAGGATTTACCTTAGTGGAAACAGTTGTTTCATTACTTTTACTTTCAATTATAGTTTTAGCTTTTTTTAATAACTATTTAAGTGTTAATAAAATGAATAAGTTAGCGGAAAGAAAAAGACTATCTTTTCAATTATGCCAAGAAGTATTAACTCAAATTGATCAGGGTAATATTAATATAAAACAAGGTAAGTATGAATATAACAAAATTGGTCTAAGTAAATTAATGATTAATAGTCCTGATGATTATGCCTACATAGATAAAATTACTATAAAGACTGAACCACTCTTTATCCAAGGCAAATTAATTGAAAGAATATTTAAGATCTATTTAAATGTTCAATGGAGAGATCACTCTTTTTCAATAGAAACCCTGGTTAAAGGGGGTGAAGATGATATTAAAGAGCAATGAAAGAGGTTTTACCCTTATAGAGGTCTTAATGGCTTTGTCAATTATGAGTATTATTATGATTTCTTTTAGTTCGATTATTTTAAATTCTACAAGAGTATATAAAGAGGAGATACTAAAAAGAGAAGAGGTACAAAAGAGTATTCTTTTTGATAGATGGCTAAAAAATAGGTTAAAGAATGCTTCTTCTGCCTATATTTCAAATAAAGATGGTAAATTTACCTTAAAAGAGCAGGATTCTAATAATTTATTTAAGATTGTTTTATATCAATCTAAAGACCAACCAGCGGTTGGTATAGAGAAATATCAATTTGATAATAATATATTACGCTATATAAAAAAAGAACCTATCTTAAATGGAATTGTAAATCTAGAGATTAAAAAGATAAGAAATGATATAAATAATAAAAAAACATTTAATTTTTCATTGAAGTTTTACGATAGTAATAATAGGTACCAATTTGTACTCTATTAGCCCAGGAGGAAATCATAATTAAAGACCAAGAAGGCTTTATTTTATTATTTGTACTTTTAGCATTATTAGTGACTGGAATCACAGCTGCTTCTTTAATTAATAATAGTATGTTAAATAATAAGATCATTACTAACTATATTATACAAAAAAAGCTTACTATAATATGCAGGAGAAATTTAATACTTATAGAAAAGATAAAAAAAGGTGATAAAAATCTTGATTATCCGCTTGATTTATGTTTTGACACGGACTATAATATTAGAATAAATATGGAAAAAAATAATAAATATAATAATGAAGTAAAATATAGGATTAAAAGTAGCTATAAGCAGAGAACTAAAATCCTTTACCATTCACATAATGAGTAGTTAAGCAGAGAGTATTTTATACATTAATTATTTATGATAGGTTCTATTGTATTATAAACATGTTTATGATACAATTTAGATACTAGAAAATATTAGTAAAATAGTATAAATATTATTTAAATTCACTAGTTAATACCTTAAATGTATAAATATATTTATAAATATAAACAAAACTCCTCTGCTTCCTATTGTATTAGTAAGAGGGCTTTTTTTAATTTTTAGAGAATTTAATTGTAAAATAAGAAGGAGAAATTTGATTTTTACCGAATTATTAGTAATAACCATTATCGTTATAGTAATCATAACAATAAACACTTTTTCTAAAGGGAAGGATATCAAATTATGGCTAGAGAAAAAGTTAAGAAACTTGGCGAGTTATTAATAGAATTTAAATATATAACAAGAGATCAGCTTGAAAAAGCACTGGACCACCAAGAAGATAGTGATAAAAGACTTGGTGATGTATTATTAGATTTAGGTTATGTAAGTGAGAGTGATTTGGTTGAAGTTTTGGAATTTCAGTTAGGAGTTGAAAGAGCTGATTTATCAAAATATGTCATCGATCCCTCTCTTTCGCAATATATACCAGAAAATATTGCACAGAGATATAGTGCAGTACCGGTATCAAAAGATGGCGATACCTTAAAGGTAGCCATGAGTGATCCCTCCGATCTTTTAGCTATAGACGATATGGAGATGACCTCAAACTTAAGAGTAAAACCGATGATTGCAACTAAATCTGAGATAAATAGGATAATGTCTCAGATCTATGAAACCGGGGAAGATTCCTCTGAGGTTTTTGAAAGTTTAGATTATTATAAGTCTGAGGAAGATGAACCCGAAATAGATGAACTAAAAAGAATGGTTGAAGATGCCCCGATTGTTAGATTAACTAATATGATTATCAATCAGGCTATTCAAAAAAGGGCTAGTGATATTCACATAGAACCCCAGGAAAACATTGTAAGGATTAGATATAGAGTCGATGGTGTTTTACGTGAACATATGACTGCTCCTAAGTATACCCAGGCTGCTTTAGTATCTAGGATTAAGATTATAGCAGATTTGGATATAACTAAAAGGAGAATCCCCCAGGATGGTAGGATAGCGATGAATGTGCGTGGTATGAGCATTGATATGCGTGTTTCTACCTTACCTACAGTTAATGGAGAGAAGGTCGTTATTAGGCTATTAACTAAAGATGATAGCTTAATTAATATAGAAAATTTAGGTTTTTCAGATCATAACCTAAGAAGATTTGAAAATTTAATTAGCCAGCCACATGGTATTATCTTAGTAACAGGACCTACTGGTAGTGGTAAATCAACAACATTGATTGCTGCTTTAAATGAACTAAATGATGTTGAAAAAAATATTGTAACAATTGAGGATCCAGTCGAATACCAGTTAGGTGGTATTAATCAGGTACATGCTAAAGAACAGGTGGGTTTGTCTTTTGCAAGTACTTTAAGATCTATATTAAGACAGGATCCAGACATTATCATGGTTGGTGAGATTCGTGATGAAGAAACAGCTGAAATTGCGGTTAGAGCTGCTTTAACCGGCCACCTTGTATTAAGTACCTTACACACCAATGATTCAGTTAGTTCAGTTACTCGTTTGGTAGATATGGGTATTCCACCTTACTTAGTAGCTTCAACTGTAATTGGTGCGATGGCACAAAGACTTGTTAGGAGATTATGTAGTGACTGTAAAGAACCATATGAAGCCGGTATTGAAGAACAAGAATTTATGGATTTAGAAGAAGGAACCACCTTATATAAAGCACAAGGATGTAATAAATGTGGAGAGACCGGTTATAAAGGTAGAATGGCAGTTCAGGAAATCCTGACTGTTGATGATAAAGTTGAAAAAATGATTGTCAAGGGTGCCGATGAAATAGATATAAAAGAGTATGCACTGAATCAAGGTATGATTGATTTAAAACATGATGGAATTGAAAAAGTTAAACAAGGTCTTACATCCTACCAAGAACTTGCTCGTGTAATTGTATAGGGGGGAATTATTATATGGAAATAGACGAATTATTTAAAAGTGTTGTAGATCGACAGGGGGTTTCTGATTTACATTTAACAGTGAAATCAAAGCCAATCATTAGGTATAATGGTAATTTGCAGATTTATCAGGAATATCCCAGAGAATTAGAAGTTGAAGACTTACAAGAAATGACTCGTAAGATGTTAAGTGATGACTTGTATGAGCATTTCCAGGAAAAGGGCGAGGTAGACTTTTCTTACAGTGTACCAGGAATTTCTCGATTTAGGGTTAATATATATAGACAAAGGGGATCAATTGGAATTGCCATGCGGGTAATACCTCAGGAAATTCCTACAGTTGATGAATTAGGTTATCCCAATACCTTAAAAAAATTGGCTTTAATGAGAATGGGACTAGTTCTTTGTACTGGACCAACCGGTAGTGGTAAGTCAACAACATTGGCCGCAATGATTAATGAAATTAATGAAAAAAAGGCTAAACACGTTTTAACCTTAGAGGATCCCATAGAATACTTGCATTCACATAGAAACTGTATTGTACACCAAAGAGAGGTTGGAGTAGATACCCAAACCTTTGCAAATGGTTTAAGGTCTGCTTTACGTGAAGACCCAGATGTTATCTTAGTTGGTGAGATGCGTGACTTAGAAACAATTTCAATTGCTTTAGAGGCAGCTGAAACTGGTCACTTAGTGTTAGCTACACTGCACACAAATAGTGCTCCAGCAACTATAGATCGTATCATTGATGTTTTCCCACCACATCAACAGGAACAGGTTAGAATCCAGCTGGCCGCAACTTTAAATGGAGTAATTTCACAACAATTACTCCCTAGAGCTGATAGAGCAGGACGTGTGGGAGCAGTAGGTATCTTAATTGGTACCCCAGCTGTTAAAAATGTAATTCGTGAAGGAGAAAGTC
>CAYSHP010000035.1:0-24378 GCA_964430875.1 uncultured Halanaerobiales bacterium | reverse complement strand
TTGAAACTTATTAAGAACTGTCAGGGTCTGCTGTTCACTTTTCAAGGTTCTAAAAGAACTAGAGTGTAACATTATTATTATAACACTGATGAAATATTTAGTCAAAAAATTTTAGTTTTTATTGTAATAATTTGTATTTTTTTGGGGTGTTTCCTCATCAGCGACGTTAAATATATTATCAGTTTTTAGTGTTGTTGTCAAGGGAAGATTAGCAATTTTTCCAGAAAAATTACTATTTAATTATTCCTCCCCCAATTACATAATCATTTTTATAAAATACAGCAGATTGTCCAGGTGTTATAGCTCTTTGTTTATCTTTGAAAACAACTTTATAATTTTCATCTTCTGGATAAATCGCTGCTTTTTTTGCAGGAGAGTTATATCTTATTTTGCAATCAACTATGATTGATTCTTTTAATTTTTCATAATAAATCCAATTTGGTTTGATTATATTAAAAGAATTTCTAAAGACATTATCATTTCTACCTACAATCACAGCATTATTTTCAGAATCTAGTTCAACTACATATAGTGGATAAGGTTTTGATATACCTAGTCCTCTCCTTTGTCCAATTGTATAATGGTGTAAACCATTGTGTTCTCCTAGTTTATTACCTTCTAAATCCAATATTGGTCCTGGTTTACCAACATTTTCATCTTGTTTTTCTAAAAAATTAATGTAATTGTTATCCTCAATGAAACAAATATCTTGGCTATCAGGCTTATCATGAATTTCTAGATTATAATTTTTAGCCATTTTTCTTATTTGTTCTTTAGAGAAGTCCCCCATAGGAAACAATGAAGTTTCTAACTGCTTTTGAGACATTCTATAAAGCATATAGGATTGATCTTTATTACTATACTTCGCCTTTTTTAATAATTGCCTATTATTTATTTTACTATTATGTTCTATTCTTGCATAATGACCGGTACCTATATGATCAGCATTAAATTTTTGAGCCTCATCTAAAAGAAAATTAAACTTAATATTTCTATTGCAAATTACACAAGGATTAGGTGTCCTCGCCTGTTTGTACTGATTAATAAAATCTTCAATTATGGACTCTTGAAATTCCTTAGTAATATTACTAGTATAATGTTCAATACCTATTTGTTCGGCAACATCTTTGGCATCATTAACTGCTTGTTTGTCTTTTCTAGTTAAATTATTATTTTCAGAAAACATAATAAAGGTTAAACCTATAACTTCATAGCCTTTGTCTTTTAAATAGGCAGCTGCAACAGAACTATCTACACCACCACTCATTGCTACTAAAACTTTTTGCATATTGAAACTCCTTAATTATCTTTATTTAATTTAAGCGCTCTCTGTTTTAAATCTTCTAATGTTATATTGGCAAGTAAGTCTTCTATTCTCTCTCTTAACTCAATCCATAACTCATGGGTTGCACATTTATCAGAAAAATCACATAAGGATTCATCTGCTATACAATCTACAATATTAAGTGGCCCTTCCAAAGCAACTAAAATTTCTTCAACTGTTATATCTTCAGCCTGTTTTTTTAATAAATATCCACCATTAGCCCCTCTCACACTTTTTACCAATCCAGAATTCCTCAAATTTACAAATAATTGTTCAAGATATTGCTCTGATATTTTTTGTTTTTCTGAAATGATTCTCAAAGGAATTGCTCCAGAATTTTCATTTTTTGCTAATTCTATCATAGCTCTTAATCCATATCTACCTCTAGTAGAAACCTTCATTTTTATACCTCCATTATATAGATGAGTAAACATATCATCTTTTTGTATTTTAGTATTTCATAAACATTATATCAATAAGCTATATATTTCACAAATATATTTGCTTTAAAATTTCAAATTTTGCTTTATTACTTGTTTCTTCAATTAATTTATCTTTTAATTTTTTATAACTATTTGGACCTAAGTAAAAAAACACTTCTATGCCTTTT
Source organism: uncultured Halanaerobiales bacterium (assembly GCA_964430875.1). Lineage (GTDB taxonomy): Bacteria > Bacillota > Halanaerobiia > Halanaerobiales > M55B127 > M55B127. The sequence goes on along the minus strand of CAYSHP010000035.1, from coordinate 22,444 downwards.
TCATCATATTTTGTATCTTTTATATTGCCATTAAAAGCTTCAATTTGTCCAAGTATTGTACCTACCAACTGATAATCACCAGTTATCTTTATATAATAATACAAATTAAGTTCTTTTATACCAGCTTTTTTTATTGCTTGTTTTGCTGTCCCACCATAGGCCCTTATTAATCCACCTATTCCTAATTGAGTACCTCCAAAATAGCGCGTCACTACAATTACTGTATTTACTAGGTCTTGTCCTTTTATTATTTCTAAAACTGGGGGTCCAGATGATTTAGAAGGTTCTCCATCATCATCATAATACTCTATATTTTCTTCTTTTTTTAATATTACATAGGCACTAACATTATGACTTGCATCATAATACTTTTCTTTTATTTGATTAACAAACTCTTCAGCTTTTGTTTTGTTTCTGACATGTTTTATATTACCCCAAAATATACTGTCTTTCACCTTGTTTTTTATTTCTGCAGAGGAATCTGGTATTTTAATTTTTAAATCCATCATATCACCCGGTCTCATCATTGTTATTATCACGTAAATTTTTCATATATTCTTTCAAATCTTTTTCATTACCAGAATCACTATAATCAAAAAATTTCTGTTTTCCAACTTCTTCCGGGAAATAATTTTGATCCACATAATGATTTTTATAATTATGGGGGTATTTATAAGAAACTCCCCTTCCTAAATCTTTAGCCCCTTTATAATTAGATGAACGTAAATGTAAGGGGACTGTACCCGTAGGATTATTTTTCACAAATTCAATAGCACTATCAATTGCTGTAACTGCTGTATTGCTTTTAGGAGCGGAGGAAATATATATTACTGCCTCAGCCAATGGTATTCTTGCTTCTGGTAATCCTACCTTTGTTACTGCATCAAAAGCTGCATTGGCAACTAACAAGGCTTGCGGATCAGCTAAGCCTACATCTTCAGCTGCATGAATGATGATTCTTCTAGCAATAAATTTGGGATCTTCACCCGCCTCTATCATCTTAGCTAGCCAAAAAAGAGCTGCATCTGGGTCAGAACCTCTCATACTCTTAATTAAAGCAGATATATTATCATAATGATTGTCACCTTTTTTATCATAATTTAATGACTTTTTTTGCAGTGCTTCTTTGATAATATCTTCATTTAAAACAATTTTTCCTTCTTTATTTACAGGTTTAGTTAATACGGCAGCCTCTAATGTATTTAAAGCTACTCTTGCATCTCCATTTGCTATCTCAGCTATATATTTTATAGTATTCTCATCAATTTTGATATTATAATCAGCAAGACCTCTTTTTGCATTTAGAGCATCATTTATGATATTTATAATATCCTCTTTGGTTAAAGGTTTTAGTTGAAATATTCTTGACCGAGACAATAGTGGTGAATTAACCTCAAAATAAGGGTTTTCTGTAGTAGCTCCAATCATAATTACAATACCTTTCTCAACAGCTGGTAGTAAAGCATCTTGTTGAGCTTTATTAAATCTATGTATTTCATCAATAAATAAAATTGTCTTTTTGTTATATAAATCCTTTTGTTCTTTGGCCTCATTTATAACTTCTCTTATATCACCCACACCAGAAGTTACGGCATTTAAAACTTTAAACTCTGAATCTGTATTAGTAGCAATTACTGAAGCAATACTAGTTTTACCAGTACCTGGAGGTCCATATAAAATTAAAGACTGAATTTGATCAGCTTCAATAGATCTTCTTAAGATTTTATTATCCCCCATGATATCCTCTTGTCCATAAATGTCATTCAGTTTTTTAGGCCTCATTCTATAGGCTAAGGGTTGCTGATTATTATTTTTATTTGAATTATTTTCAAAAAGGTTTGGCAAATTATCACCCCTCTGCTTTAATACTTTCTTGCTCGGTTATAATTAAATCCACCGGCAGGTCGTAACTATCTACAGGTAATTCATCTACAATAAACTCTGAACAAACAATCCCAATTCTATCAACTCTTGATTTAATTTTACTTAAGAACATATCATAGTAACCTCCACCATAACCAATCCTATAACCCTGTTTTGAAAAAATTAAACCAGGTACTACTATCAAATCTAAATCTTTACGGGAGGAACTACCTTTTAATTCTTCACGTGGTTCTAAAATATCAAATACCCCAGGAGTTAAATCATTTTCAAAATCATTAATTTTACTTATCTTCATTTCATCTAATTTTTTATCTATATAAGGTACATAGACATTTTTTTCATTATCTTTTAACCACTTTTTTATTATTCCATGTGTGTTAACTTCATTTCTAAAAGACACAAAAATCATGATGTCTTTATAGTTTTTCTCCTCAATATATTCATCGAGTTTATGAGTAATCACTTGGCTTTTCTTTTTTATATATTCATTTGATAAACTTTGTCTTTTTTCGAAGTATTTTTCTCTTAATTTTTCTTTTGATTCCACTTATAATCACCTCTGTAAAGCTATTATATAATATAAATCTTTTAATTCAAATAAAAAAATCCCCAATTAAGGGGATAAAATCCACTGTGCCGCTGGTATCATTTAATTTTGATCCCTTTCCGCCAAGTGGGTGCCCTCCTATCTGGTTTGTATGTCCTGCTAGAGGCATATACGCTGCAGATAGAGTCCAGGCTCCCTTTCAAAGAGTGTTGGTCAAAATTTTCTATAATCCTGACGCACACAGCAGAATTTTTCTTTAATACTATATTAACACAAAGAATTTATTATTTCAATCAATATCAACTAACTTGATATGCAGCTCATCAAGTTGTTTTGAATCTACTATTGACGGAGCATCGGTTAATGGGGAAGTAGCTTTTTGAGTTTTTGGAAAAGCTATTACGTTTCTAATGGAATCAGTGTTTCCTAAAATCATAATTAAGCGATCTAATCCTAAAGCTATCCCACCATGAGGTGGTGTACCATATTCAAAAGCATCCATTAAAAAACCAAACTTGTTTTCAATTTCCTCTTCAGTGAAGTTCATTGCATCAAATATCTTATGCTGCAATTTTTTATTACTTATTCTAATACTACCTCCACCTAATTCTTCTCCATTGAGTACAATATCATATGAATTTGCTTTTACTTTATCTAAATCATTATCTAATTTATCAATGTCTTCCGGTAAAGGTGAAGTAAATGGATGGTGTTTAGCTACATATCTGCCTTCATCCTCTTTATACTCAAAAAGAGGGAAATCAATAATCCAGGTAAATTCATAGGCTTCTTTGTCAATTAAATCAAATTTTTCACCTAAGTGCACTCTTAATTGACCTAATGCAGTCGCTACTATATTTGGTTTATCAGCTACAAATAACATCAAATCGCCATTTTGAGCATCCATCTTATCCATAATTTGACTAAGTTCCTTTTCAGATAAGAATTTAGCTATTGGAGACCTGATTTCATCTTCATTTTTCATAATCCAGGCTAACCCTTTAGCATCATATAGTTTGACAAAATCTTCTAATTCATCAATTTGACTGCGTGAAAATTCAGCTCCACCTGATACTTTTATTCCTTTAACCTGGCCACCTTTTTGTACTGTACCACTAAATATATTAAAATCACTATTTTTTACTATATCTGAAATATCTTTTAACTTCATACCAAATCTCAAATCAGGTTTATCCAGTCCATATTGATCTATAGCTTCCTGATAAGTCATTACAGGTATTTCATCCGGTAAATCAATATCTTGAATTGCAAATATTTCTCTTAATAAATTTTCTGTTATCTCGAAAATATCATTTCTGGTTACAAAAGACATTTCTATATCTATTTGTGTGAATTCAGGTTGTCGATTAGCCCTTAAATCCTCATCTCTAAAACACTTTGCTATTTGGAAATATCTTTCCATACCAGAAACCATTAATAACTGTTTAAAGAGTTGAGGAGATTGTGGTAAAGCATAGAAGTGTCCAGAATTGATTCTGCTTGGAACAAGATAGTCTCTCGCTCCTTCTGGAGTACTTTTGGTTAAAAGAGGAGTCTCTATTTCTAAGAAATCATGTTCATCCAAATAATCTCTTGTCTTTTTGACCACCCGATGTCTTAATTTCATCATATCTCTCATCATTGGTCTTCTAAGATCAAGGTATCTATATTTTAATCTTAAATTTTCGCCAGGATTAACATTATCTTCAATTTCAAAAGGAGTTGTTTCGGCTTTATCTAATATCTTAAGTTGACATCCTTCTACTTCAATTTTACCTGTTGGTAGTTCCTCATTAATATTTCCAACTGGTCTTTTGCGTACTTTACCTTTAACAGCTATTACATACTCTGACCTTAATTGATCTGCTTTATTAAATGCTTCTTTATTAATGTCTGGATTAAAAACAATTTGGACAAAGCCAGATCTATCCCTTAAATCAATAAAGATAACTCCACCATGGTCTCTTCTCTTTTGAACCCAACCCATGATAGTAATTTCATCTTTTTTATCTTCTATTCTTAATTCACCGCAATTATGTGTTCTTGTATATCCGTCCAATTTACCTATCACTTATAATGCCTCCTTTAAATCAGCTTCTCAATACTCTCTACTAATTTATCTAACTCTATTTCCTGTTCTTCACCATTTTTCATATTTCTAACGGTAGCTTTACCGCTATTTAATTCGTTTTCTCCTATTATTACAGTATATGTGGCATTCATTCTATCAGCAGATTTCATCTGACCACCTACACTTCTTTGCAAGTAGTCAATTTCAGCTTTAATGCCATTTTTTCTAAACTTATTCAATAATTCAAAAGATGCCTTTTTAGCTTTACCTCCAATGGTTGTAAGATAAATATCTATACTATTATCTACAGGAATTTCAATATCCTGTTTTTCTATTGTTAATAATAGTCTTTCTATACCAAGTGCAAAACCGATACCAGGGATATCTTTATCACCGATCTCTTCTGCTAATTTATCATATCTTCCACCACCAAAAATGGTATCCTGAGCACCTAGTCCTTCATATTTAACTTCAAAAGCAGTTTTTGTATAATAATCTAAACCTCTAACAAGGTTAGGATCTATTTCAAATTCAATATCAATATCATCTAAATTTTGCTGTAACTTATCAAAATGTACTTCACATTCATTACAAAGATTATCAATAATTTTAGGTGCATTACTAATTACACCTTGGCAGCTTTCATTTTTGCAGTCCAAAACTCTCAAAGGATTTTTATCAATCCTATGTTTACAATCAACACAAAGATCTTCTTTATTTTCTTTGAGATATGTTTTTAATTTTTCTAAATATTGAGGCCTGCATTCAGGACAACCGATTGAATTAATATAAAGAGTTAAGTCTTTTAAACCAAGTAAATCCATATAATGCATTCCTACCGCAATAACTTCTGCATCTACCATGGGATGCTTGGTACCGAAAACCTCTATACCTAGCTGGTTAAACTGACGATATCGACCTGCTTGCGGTCTTTCATATCTAAACATCGGACCAATATAATAATACTTTGTTGGTTGAGCTTGACCATAGATTTTATTTTCTAAAAATGATCTTACTACAGAAGCAGTTCCTTCCGGTCTTAAGGTAATACTGCGGCCTGATTTGTCTTCAAAAGTATACATCTCTTTTTCAACTATATCAGTTACCTCACCAATACCCCTTTGGAATAGTTCTGTATATTCAAATATAGGCGTTCTAATTTCATCATAGTTATATAAATCAAAGATATATTTTGCTTTCTTTTCAATATAATTCCATTTTGTAGATTCAGGTGGTATTATATCGTTTGTACCACGTGGCGCATTAATCATAATATTTCACCCTTGTTTTCATATTTAAATAATTAGTTTTTTAATTGTTATTTTCTGGTTTCGTTTTTTCAATTTCTTCTTCAATAGAACTAGCATCTTCTGGTTGTTCCTCTTGTTGCTGCTGTTGACTCTGCATATTCTGTTGGATTTTAGTTATTGTTTGCATTTCTTCTTCTGCTTCTTTGCTTGCCCCTATATTATTAAAGGCCATGAATAACTTATAATGGGCATAAAAGTTTTCTCCGGCTAATTCAGATGCTTTATTATATTGTCCAATAGCTTTTTCTTTATTATCTTGGTTAGCATGATAATCTCCGAAATTTAATCTTAATTCCCAATTTTCGGGATACTCTTCTAAAGCAGTGTTGAATGTTTCTAAAGCTTTTTCGTGATTTCCGGATCCCGCATAAGCTTGTGCTAAATAAGTATAAATACTTGCAGAAGTATTATCACTATTAGCTAAATTTTCGAAACTATCTATTGCTACTTGATAATTACCTTTATCTAAAGCATTATAGGCATATAAAACTGGATCATTGATAGTTACATTAGCATCTGCTTTTTTATTTTCCAACCAGTTTTGATATGCTTCATTTTGTTTAGTAGTTAAAATTGATTCTCTTATATCTGATTTAACCTCTTCTAACTCTGGTTTATCTTCACCGTCACTATATCTTTCTTGATAAGCTTGTTGTATCTCTTCTTCTGTAACTTCTATATTACTATAAGTTGATTCTTTAACTTTTGTTATTTTTTCAGAATTTTTTAGACTGTTTCTTATATCAGTCTTAAACTGTTCATAAGTATAATCTTGACTTTCTAAGTTACTTTTTAGTTCTTCTCTTGTCATATCATTTTGTTTTAAAATCTCATCGATTCTCTTTTCAACTTCTTCATCTGTTATTTCCACGTTGATATTTTGGTTTTCAGCTTCTGTTAATAATATTTCCCGTTCTATCATAGATTTTAATACATTTAATCTAAAAGGTATAACCTCAGATTGGCTTAAATTATTTGCCTGTGAAGCAGAATTTCTCAGTACTGATAAAAACTGTTGAGGAGTAATTCCTTTATCATTAACTCTTGCTATATATTGGGAAGATCTATTACCGCCACCTGTATTATTACGGCTCATATACGATCCAAAGCCCATTAATCCACCGGTAACTATAAAAGCTGCTACCACTATATAGACTATTATTTTACTATTATTCCTTAAATTATCAAACATTAATAAGTCACTCCTTAAAATATAAAAAAGTATTTAAGTGCTAGTTGACATCTTTCATAATTTTATCTTATTGATTTTAAAAAGTCAACACTAACACGGTTTAAAAACAATTAAGTTAAACGTTCCCATACTTTCACTTTAAACTTTCCGATAGTTGTTTGCTGGCCATGACCGGGATAGACTACTGTTTCTTCTGGCAAATTCAAAATTTTGTTTTCAATCGAGTTTATTAATTCCTCTTGAGAACACCCCGGAAAATCTGTTCTACCCACTCCCATACTAAATATTGTATCACCACTCATGAGTATTTTGTTTTCCTTATCATGCAGACAAATACTACCAGGAGAATGGCCGGGAGTATGCAATACTTCAAATTTATAATCTTCAATTTTAATTATATCTCCTTCATTTAATAGACAATCAGCCTCTTTTTGTTTAACTAAATTTTTTTGTCCTAGATGAGTGGACAGATTTTTCTCAGGGTTGATTAAAGCTTCCTTGTCTTTTTCATGAATATATATATCAGCATTAGTCTTTTCTTTAAGTTCATTATTTGCAGAGATATGGTCAAAATGACCATGGGTATTTATAATCTTTACGATATCCACCTTGTTTTTTTCTACTAATTCCATTATTTTGTCTATTTCATCACCGGGATCAACTATAATAGCTTTAGCGTCTTTTTTCCCAATTAAATAACAGTTGGTAAAGTTCACACCAACTGTTTGTGAAATGATCATATAAAATCCCCCTGTTAGAATTCTTTTTTACTATCTAATAATAAAGTTACAGGCCCATCATTTATTAAATCTACATCCATCATTGCTTGAAACTCACCAGTTTCAATATTTAAGTTATATTCTTTGATTTTATTTACAAATACATCATATAACCTTTCTGCTTTATCAGGTGGAGCAGCCGCAAAAAAACTAGGCCTTCTTCCTTTTCTACAGTCCCCATATAGTGTAAATTGAGATACTACCATGATATCTTTTTCTAAATCTAAAGCAGATAAATTCATTTTACCTTCTACATCTTCAAATATTCTTAAATTAATTATTTTATCAATTAAATAATCTATATCATCCATAGTATCTTCATTACTAATTCCTAGAAAAACAAGTAAACCTTCTTTAATTGATCCAATAACTTCATCATCAACTTTAACATTACTTTCTTTAACCCTTTGCACTACAGCACGCAAGTGAACCACTCCTAATTATTAAGTTGGTTTAGCTCTTTGTACAGATAAGACACCAGAAATATCTTTAATTTTATTCATAATATCTTTCATGTGTTCAATACTACTTAACTCTACAGATAATTCTATATATGCTTTCCCATATTTATCTGCTCGTGCATTTACAGATAATAATTTTATTTGTTCATTCTTTATTAACCTTGTAATATCATTTAATAAGGCACTTTTATCAACAGCTTCAATATTTAAATCTACAACATAAGATTCACTTCTCTTTTGATCCCATTTAACATCAATAATTCGTTCTTCTTCGTTTTCAATTAAAGACTTGAGATTTGGACAACCTTTACGATGTATTGAAATACCTCTTCCCCGTGTAATATATCCAACAATTTTATCCCCGGGAACTGGATTACAACACTTTGCAGTTCTAACTTTTAAGTTATCTACACCTTTAACTTTTACTCCTTTATCAGAGCTTTTTGTGGAAGGAGTAGTTTTAAGTTCTTCTAAAGTGACCTCTTCTTCATCTTCAATATCAAGTTTATTTATTACCTGTTTAACAGATATATTGTTATAGCCGATTGATTCTAATAGATTTTCTTTATTATTTTCACCTAATTCTTTAGCAACTCTTTCTAATTCTTCTTCTTTCTCTTTACCGGATAAATCAACATGATGACGATTAAATTCTCTATTTAATAGTTCTCTACCGCGTCTGATAATTTCATCTCTTTGTTGTTTTTTAAACCATCTTTTAATTTTACTTCGGGCAGTTGATGTTTTAACATATTTTAACCAATCACGACTAGGTCCTGTACTTTTTTTAGAAGTAATTATATTTACAATATCTCCATTATTTAATTCATACTCTAAAGGCACTATTTTACCATTTACTTTTGCTCCCACACAGTTATGACCTACTTCTGTATGAATATGATATGCAAAGTCTATGGGAGTTCCTCCTCTAGGTAAAGACATAACATCTCCTTTTGGAGTAAACACAAATACCTCATCTTGAAATAAATCAATCTTTAAAGCTTTCATAAACTCTTGAGGTTCTTGTAAATCTTTCTGCCATTCTAAAAGTTGTCTTAACCAAGATAGTTTTTCTTCATAATCATCTTTATCTGTCTTACCTTCTTTATATCGCCAGTGAGCAGCAATACCATATTCAGCAGTTTTATGCATCTCATGTGTTCTTATTTGCACTTCTAAAGGATCTCCACTTGGACCTATCACAGTAGTGTGTAAAGATTGATACATATTTGATTTAGGCATTGCAATATAATCTTTAAAACGTCCAGGCATTGGTTTCCATATCTCGTGAACAACCCCTAATACCTGATAACATTCTCTTACACTGTCTACAAGAACCCTAACAGCGGTTAGATCATATATTTCACTGAAATCGACTTCTTTACGCTGCATTTTTTGATATATACTGTATAAATGTTTAGATCTACCATATATTTCAGCATTGAGATCTTGTTCTTTAATCTTTTCACGTAAAGTACTAATTGCATTTTGAATATTTCTATTTCGAGAAGATCTATTTTCTTCAATCTTTTTTTCTAATTCATCATAAACATCGGGCTGGAGAAAATAGAAACTTAAATCTTCTAATTCAGACTTCATCCTTGACATACCTAATCGATGTGCTAAGGGAGCATAAATTTCAATTGTTTCTTCTGATTTAAAGATTTGTTTTTCTCTGTTTAAATGTTCAAGAGTCCTCATATTATGCAATCTATCAGCTAATTTTATTAATACAACTCTTATATCTTTGGCCATAGCCAAAAACATTTTCCTTAAACTTTCTGCCTGATGTTCTTCTTTTGATTTAAAGTCTAATTTTGTTAATTTTGTAACTCCATCTACAAGTAAGGCAACCTCATTACCAAACATCTTCTCAATATCTTCTCTGGTAAATTTGGTATCCTCTACTACATCATGAAGTAAAGCAGCAGAAATAGAGATTATATCTAATCCTAGATCAGCCAAAATATATGCGACATTAATGGGGTGTTCAACATATGGCTCACCTGAAACTCTGTATTGACCATCATGAGCTTCATTTGCAATTTCATAAGCTTTTTTAACTATATCAAGATCTGGATCATCCATATCAGATCTTATCTTTTTTAATAGAACCTCTATTTCCATAATTATCCCTTCATTTCATAATAAGTTTAGACAAAATTAATGTTGTAGAAGTGTAAAAATATCATATTCTTCAATTTTTTCTCTACCATTAAGATCTATTAATTCTAATAAGAAAGCAATACTAACTATATTACCGCCTAATTCTTCAATTAGATCAACTGATGCCTTGGTTGTACCTCCTGTAGCTAGTAGGTCATCGACTAATAAAATGTTATCGCCTTCTTCTATAGCATCACTATGAATCTCTAATTCATTACTACCATATTCCAAATCATAACTTGCAGTCAATTTATCATAAGGAAGTTTACCAGGCTTTCTAACTGGAATAAAGCCTTTATTTAATGCATAAGCCATAGGGGTACCTATTATAAAGCCCCTAGCTTCAATTCCTACTACATAATCAATATCTACATCCTCATACTCTTTAGCCATCTGATCTATTGCTGCCTTGAATGCCTTTTTATCTTTGAGTAATGGTGTGATATCTTTAAATAATATTCCTTCCTTTGGAAAATCAGGTATGTTTCTTATATAATCATTAAAATTCATTGTACTCCTCCTCCAGTTTTGTAAGGTTATTAATAAAATTAAATAAATCTTTAGCCTGTAACTGCTTTTTTAAATTTTTATATTGATTCTTAATGTTAATAATATTATTATAATATACTGAATTTGATAAGTCCAATTCAGCCTCACTAATAGCGTTGATTTTAACTACATCACCATTAATATCAATCAAATCATTCTCATTTAAAATTGCTAATATCTTTTTGACTTTTTTATTATTGATTCCGATTCCTCTCTTTATTAAATTATTGATTTCATCTTTTTGGTTTTTTTTATCTTTTTTATTAGATTGAATTAAGTTATATGTATTTTTGATAGTACTTTTATCTGGTAAACTTTTATTTATTAATATTTCATTCAACTCCAAATCCTGATTATTAAAGATTAAATGAATCATTTTATGTTCAAAGTTATTGATTATTTCATATAAATAATTTAATGAAAAAGGAACAGAATACATTACTAAATGGGTATCTATTTCAATATTGGTATCAAAGTTTTTATCAAATAGAATTAAATCTTTCTTATTATTTTTAAACTTCTCCCAATCATTTTCTAATACTTCTATACCCAGTTCTGTAAGTTTTTCTCTGGCCTTATCAATTTGTTTACTTCCATTAATAAAAACTGCAATTTTATTTTGATATTTATTTAACCCCTGTAAATACTTGTACTTTTTTTCAATACCTCTTTTATCATAAATTATATAATTATTTTTTTGAAAAGTAATAGGAAAATATGTATGGTCTGATCTTATATTAATATCTTCAACCCTTATTTCAACCTCATCTTTTCCTCGCCAGTTATTAAGATAAACCTTTATTACTAAATCTAATTTTTTGTCTTTTATCTTATGATGTATATCACCCATATTAAAACATATACCAGAAAGTCCATTGCTTAATTTTATTTTTAAATGTTTGTTCTTTTTCCCGACAGTGTAATGATTTTTCAACTTTATATTACTTAATAGAAATTTAGGACGAGGGTTTCCTACTCCATATGGTTTTAATAAGTCTAATTTTTTGTGGAATTCATGAGTAATCTTATTAACATCAATAATTGAATCAACCTTAATACCCGGTATAAAGTCTTCTGGGTTTAAACTTTCCTTAATATATTCATTTAACTTATTTCTGAACTTATTAATATTTTCTTCTTTTATAGATAACCCAGCTGCCATAGAATGACCGCCATAATTATCAAGAAACTCTTTAGCATAACCTAAACCTTCGGTAATGTCTAATTTACTGATACTTCTTGCTGATCCATGTCCGACTCCATCTTCTCCTATTGCAATCAAAATGACTGGAAGATAATACTTTTCTACTAATCTAGAAGCAACTATACCGATAACTCCTCGATGCCAATTTCGCGAGGATAAAACTATAGGTTTTTGATTTTTAATATCTTCTTTTTCAATCATTTTTAGAGCTTTATTATATATTTTTTCTTCTTTTTTTTGGCGGTCACGATTGATAGAAATTAACTTTTTACTTATTTTTTCAGCTTCTTCTTCTTTATTTGTAATTAATAATTTTACACCCTCATCAGGATCTTCCATACGGCCAATTGCATTAATTGGAGGTGCTACTATATATCCGATCTGACCAGGATTAATTTTTTTGTCATCTAATTTTAATTTGGATAGTAATTTTTTTAAACCTAATTTGTTTGTATTTTTTAATACTTTTAGTCCTTCTTTAACTATTATTCTATTATCATTTTTTAATTCTACAATATCTGCCACTGTACCTAAAGTTACTAAATCTAGGTGGTTTTTAATAATGTTCAAGTTCAATTTATTATCTACAGCTTGTAATAATTTGAAAACAACTCCAACTCCAGCTAGCACTTTATAATATTTTGACTGTTCTCGTTGAGGATCTACTACTGCATAAGCAGCAGGCAGTTTTTCACTCAACTTGTGATGGTCAGTTATAATTACATCTAAACCCTGTTCATTTAAAAAATCTACTTCTTTAATAGCTGTAATACCACAATCAACTGTAATTAATAAATCAAATTGATTAATTTCAATATTTTTTATACTATCCATCCTTAGGCCATAACCTTCTTTAAGACGATTAGGGATATAATAATCAAAATTAGTAAACTTTATATCATTAAAAAATCGTATAAATAAGGAAGTAGAAGTAATTCCATCTACATCATAATCACCATAAATAATGATTTTCTCATTATTTTCTATAGCCTGAATGAATCTATCAACTGCTTTATTTAAATCTGTTAAAAGATAAGGATCTCTTAGCTTACTGAAGTCGGCCTTAATAAAGTTATTAACTTTTTCTTTTGTATCTAAATCCCTATTTAAAAGAACCTGATTTAATATATGATCTGAATGAACTGTGCTTTCATCTTGTTTTAAATACCATCTATTATTCAAATTTATCACCTTATTTTTTAAATACAAAACCCCCTATTTAATAAGGGGGTATCATATACCTTTGCATTATGTTAATTATTTTTGTCTTCCTCTTCATCTTCTTCTAAATTATATGCTATATCTTCATCTTCCATGTCTCTTTCTTTTTGTTTTTCATTATTTTCAGTTACTTCTTCGTTTTCAGTTACTTCTTCAGTTTCTTTACTTTTGTCCTCTTTTTGTTTACTTGACTTTTTACCAAGACCAAAGAAACTTCTTTTTTCCTTGGGCTCTTCTGATTTATCTTTAACCTCATTTGAAGTTTCAGCAACATTACTTTCAGGGCTGTATCTTTCTAATCTTCTTTTTTCTTCTTTAAGGTCATCTACTTCTTCTTTTAAAGACTGTATTTCAAGTTTTAAATTTTTATTTTTCCGTTTCAATTGAAACTGTTTAAAGTAACTGAATATACCAATTACAAGGGCTCCAAAAATTATCGAACCAAGCACAACAACTGCCAGAGAAATTTCAAACTCCCACATTAATATATTCAAAGCAACTATGGAAGCATTTTGGATTGCAAATATTGCAATTAATATTGCAAAAACCAATCCAAATATAATGGTTCCCTGCATATTTAAAACCCCTTTCTATTTTTTATTTGTAATCCTGTGTGTCCAGGTTACAAGGAGGGGACTGGCTACAAATATAGAAGAATATGTACCAGCAAACATACCGATAAATAATGCAAGCATGAATACTTTAATGGAAGCCCCACCGAATAAATATATAGCTAATATTGTGATTAATGTTGTTAAAGAAGTATTTATTGATCTAGGCAATGTATCTACAACAGCCTGATTAGCCAATTCTTTAAAGGGTGTTTTGTGCATCATTTTCATGTTTTCTCTTATTCTATCAAAAATAACTATCGTATCATTTATAGAATAACCAATGATTGTTAGTAAAGCAGCCACAAAGGGCGTATTTACCTCACTACCCAGCATAGCAAAAATACCAAGAGTAATTAAAACATCATGCATCAAGGTTATTATTGAAACTATTGCAAATCTGAATTCAAATCGAATACTTATATATAAAACAATAGCTACAGAAGCTATAAGTAAAGCTAATAGAGCTTTCGTTCTTAACTCCTGTCCAATAACTGCTCCGACCGACTCTGATCTCAACATATCAGTGGAAGAATATTCGTTTCTCAACCCTTCTTCGATATCAGTGATTTGTCTAGGTGATAACTTTTGGGCTCTAATGAGAACCCCTTTTATACCCTGAGTATCAGACTGCTGGATCTTAGCATCAGGAGCAATATTTATCTTTTCTAATACATTTCTTACTTCTTGATTGGAAACTTCTTGATCAAATCTAAATTCTAATAAAGAACCACCTTGAAAATCAATACCAAAGTTAAGCCCATTTATAGCTAAAAATAATAGTCCAACTGCTAGTATAACTATGGAAACAGTGTACCAAATTCTTCTTTTTCCCAGTATATCCATCTTCTTTACCTCCTCTTTGCACCAAATGCAGCATCGCTTTGTAGTAAATTAGAATGAGTAAATAAGTCTATAACATTTCTAGTTATAAAGAAGGCAGTAAACATACTTACTAATACACCTATTCCCAATGTAACTGCAAATCCTCTCACTGTACCACTTGTATAGTAAGCAAGAATTAAAGCAGTAATTAAGGTAGTTACATTAGCATCAATAATCGTCTTATATGCCCTCTTGAAACCAGCATCTATGGAAGCTCTCAGGGTTTTACCGGACTTCCGCTCATCCTTTATTCGTTCAAAGATAATAATGTTGGCATCAACAGCCATACCTATAGATAATATAAGACCTGCAATACCTGGTAAGGTAAGGGTCGCCTGTAAACCAGCCAGTGTACCCATTAATAAAACTCCATAAATTATTAAAACTGCAGCTGCAAGTACACCTGGGAATCTATAATAAAACATCATATATACTGCCACTAAAGCAAGCCCTACTAAACCAGCTATTATACTTCTTCTTATCGAAATTTCACCTAAGGCGGGTCCAACTGTCCTGCTCTGCACAACTTCAACCGGAACGGGTAATGAACCCTCTCTGATTAATATTGCATCTTTTTCAGCAGCTTCAACAGAATCATAACCTGTAATCTGCCCTTTATCAGAAATGACACTTTGTACAGTTGGATTTGTTAGTAATTCATCATCTAAATATATGCCTATTTTTTGACCCATATACTGTCGAGTAATATTTTCAAACTTATTTGCCCCTTCATTATTCATTTCAAAAGAGACAACTGGTCGTCCATATTGATCATAATCAGCAGTTGCATTTTTTACAAATTCACCTGTCATCAATACTTGGCCAGCAGGATTTCTAAAAGTTAACACTGCTGTTCTACCAATTGTTTCAATTGCTTCATTTGGGTTATCAACAGCAGGGAGTTCTACGATTATTCTGTCATCTCCCTCTCGCTGTATAACTGGTTCAGTTAAACCTAATTGATTAACACGTCTTTCAATAACCTGCTGTATTCCAGACATTACTTGATTTGTAATATCACGTTCTTCTGTTGGTTGAGCCTGTAAAACGATATGTGAACCACCCTGTAGGTCAAGTCCAAGGTTTATACTATTATTAAAATATAAAAATACCGCTAAGGCAACGATGGCTATGATAAAAGCAATTTTTAATAGTCTTTTCTTTTTATATCTCATACCACTTCTTCCTCCCGTTTCTCAACAATTATAATATTTATAAATTTTCGTAATTTACCTGGTCTATTATACGCATATCAGTAATGGGCCAATAGACCCAAAAAGCTAAACCAGATATTGTTTCATATGGTACATATCCAACATAACCTGGATATCTACTGTCTGCACTATTATTGCGATTGTCACCCATTACGAATACCGATTTTTCAGGAACTTGATAAGGACCGAAATCCCCTCTCATATCTTCCTTGATATAATCTTCTTCAAGTGGTTGACCATTAACATAGGTTACACCATCTTTTATGTAGACAGTATCACCTGGTAAACCTATTACACGTTTAATGTACTTTTTTTTAGGAGCACCGCGGGGAGTAAATACAACAACTTCTCCTCTTTGAGGGTCCCTAAAACGGTAAATAAACTTATTAACAAATAGTCTTTCTCCATCATGTAAATTTGGCTCCATAGATTTACCGTCTACAACAAAGGATTGAGCAACAAAGGTAATAATTAAAAATGCTAAAATACCTGCAATAACAACAGATTGCAGGATTTCTTTTACATCTCCGCTATCCAATTTTAGTCACTCCCAATATCTAACTTTATTTTGTTCCTCATTAAAACTAATTAATCAAGCATCTTGTCATCATTAACAGGTTCTTCAACTTCTTCTTCTTCAGATTCATCCATTCTAGCAATTGCTTTTTGGACAACGTCTATATCAACATTAGAAGATATTCTCAATCTAATATTGTTATCTTTAAGCTTAATAATTTTACCTTTTATTCCACCTATTGTAACTATTCTGTCACCTACTTCTAAATTATTCAACATATCTTCATGTTCTTTTTGCTGCTTTCTTTGGGGTCTAATTAAGAAAAACCAAAAAACACCAAATATTAAAACCCATGGTAATATTGCGTAAACATATTGCATTTTTATAACCTCCTTATTTTTTTACTCTCTAATAATTTCAATACCAGATTAAATTATCCTTCAATTTTTTTAAATTTAATAAATATCTGGCATTAATTTATTTATATTTTTTATAAAAATTTTCTCGAAAAGTTAAGAAATTATCATTATCAATTGCTTCTTTAATGTCATTCATAAGATTAATAAAGAAATATAAATTATGATAAGTTGTTAATCTAACTCCCAGAATTTCTTTTCTTTTTAACAGATGTCTAATATAGGCTCTAGAGTAATTTTTACATACATAGCAATCACAGTCAGGATCAGGTGAAGTGAAATCCTCTTTATAAGTCGCATTTCTAATAGTTATTCTGCCTTCAGATGTATATATTGACCCATGTCTTGCTATTCTAGTTGGCATAACACAGTCAAACATATCAATACCTCTCATTACACCTTCAATTAGATCCTGAGGTGTTCCTACCCCCATTAAATATCTGGGTTTATCTTCTGGCATCAAAGGGACTGTAAATTCTAATGTTTCAAGCATATCTTCTTTTGCTTCACCAACACTTAAACCACCAATAGCATAACCGGGAAAACCAATATCTGTCATTTTTTTTACACTTTGTTCTCTTAAATCTTTAAATATTCCACCTTGGATAATACCAAATAAACTTTGTTTTTCTTTATTCATAGCTGCTTTGGACCGTTTGGCCCATCGAACAGTTCGCTGAAGAGAATTATTAACATATTCATAATTTGCTGGTTCTGGAGGACATTCATCAAAAGCCATTGCTATATCAGAACCTAATGCATTCTGGATTTCAATTGACTTTTCTGGAGAAATGAACTGTCTTGAACCATCTATATGAGATTGAAAGTATACACCTTCTTCTTTTATCTCGCGAAGATCTGCCAAACTAAAAACTTGAAATCCTCCACTATCAGTTAATATAGGCCTATCCCAATTCATAAATTCATGTAAACCGCCAGCATTTTTTATTAATTCATGACCCGGTCTTAAATATAAATGGTAAGTATTGCCCAATATTATTTCAGCCTTTACTTTTTTTAACTCTTCTGGAGTCATTGCTTTTACAGTAGCTTGAGTTCCAACTGGCATAAATATTGGAGTGTTTATCTCACCATGGTAAGTTGTTATTTTACCTAATCTTGCTTGGGTATCAGTATCTTTTTTTATTAATTCATAACTAAAACTCATCCCATGACTTCCTTTCTAATATATAAACATTGCATCTCCTAAACTATAAAATCTATATTCTTCTTTTACAGCTTTTTCATATGCCGTCATTATATTTTCTTTACCCGCTAAAGCAGAAATCATCATTAATAAAGTTGATTTAGGAAGATGAAAATTAGTTATTAATGCATCTATAACTTTAAAATTGTAACCTGGATAAATAAATATATCAGTCCATCCTTTAAATTCTTCTAATGGGCCATTTTCAGCAACTGTTTCAAGAGCTCTTGTAACAGTAGTTCCTACTGAAATAACTCTACCTTTTCCTTGCTTAATTTTCTTTATTTCTTCAACAACTTCTTGATCAACTTCTATATATTCTGAATGCATGTCATGATCTTCTACTTTATCAGTTCTTACCGGACGAAAAGTACCTAGGCCCACATGTAAAGTTATATATTTAACCTGAACTCCTTTTTCTTTTATTTTTTCTAATAACTCTGGAGTAAAATGAAGTCCAGCGGTGGGCGCTGCAACTGAGCCTCTTTTTTCTGCATAAACCGTTTGATATCTTTCAGGTTCATCTAAATCTTCTTTTATATAGGGGGGCAAGGGCATTCTACCTAATTTGTCTAATATTTTTTCAAATTCACCCTCATACTCAAATTCCATTATTCTCCCACCAAATTCTGTATATTCAACAGCCTTACCAACAAGTTCACCATTTCCAAAGCTTACTTTAACACCTTTTTTAACTCTTTTACCAGGTTTTACTAAAACTTCCCAGCGATTATTATTTAAACGGGTTAATAATAGAACTTCAATATCAGTACCTGTTGGTACTTTCTCTCCATATAACCTAGCTGGTATTACCTTACTATTATTTAGTATTAAAAGATCTTCTTTATTCAATAAATCAACTATTCCATAGAAAATCTTTTCATTAATTTCGCCCGTTTCTTTATTTAAAATCATCAGCCGAGATTCATCTCTATTTTCTATTGGCTTTTGGGCAATCAGTCTTTCAGGTAGGTCATAGTCAAACTCTTCAACTTTCATAAGTTTCCTCCTGTATCATTCCTTACCATCAAATAAATTATCTTTATTATTTTTATTTATACCTAAATGTCTATATGCAGAAGATGTTGCAACTCTACCACGTGGAGTTCTTTCCAAAAAACCCATTTGTAGTAAATATGGTTCATAAACATCTTCAATTGTTTCGGTTTCTTCACTTATGGCAGCTGCTAAGGTATTTAAACCAACTGGACCACCATCAAACTTTTGAATGATAATCTCTAATAATTTATGGTCGATACTATCTAAACCTTTTTCATCAATTTCTAAAAGTTTTAAAGCTTTATTAACAACATCTTCAGATATTACTCCTTCTGCTTTTACTTCTGCATAATCTCTAACCCTTTTTAATAATCTATTACTAATTCTTGGAGTACCACGTGATCTCTTTGCTATTTCTCTAGCTCCATCTTCATAGATTTCTATATCTAAAATCCGAGCAGATCTTTTAACAATCTTAGTTAATTCATTCTTATCATAAAATTCTAATCTATTAATTACTCCAAATCTATCTCTTAAAGGTGAACTAATTAAACCCGCTCTTGTAGTTGCTCCAACCATGGTAAAAGGATTTAAATCTAAACGCACAGAACGAGCACTCGGTCCTTTCCCTATAATAATATCTAAAGAAAAGTCTTCTAATGCAGGATATAATACCTCTTCCACCATCATATTTAATCTGTGAATTTCATCAATAAATAAAACATCATTATCCTGTAAATTGGTTAAAATAGATGCTAAATCGCCCGGTCTTTCGATAGCAGGACCAGAAGTTTTATGAATATTGACATTTAATTCATTTGCAATAATAGTAGCCAAAGTAGTTTTGCCTAATCCAGGGGGGCCATATAATAATACATGGTCAAGTGCATCTCCCCGTTTTTTTGCGGCTTCTATAAATATGTCTAATTTTTCTTTTGTCTTTTTCTGTCCAATATAATACTTTAATTTCTCTGGTCGTAAATTTTTATCAAATTGATCTTCATCAAACTGCCTGGTCGGGGATACAAATCTATCAGAATCTTCCATTTAATGTTCCCTCCCCAGATAACTTAATACATTTTTAATTTTATCTTCTAATTTCATATCAGAGTCTAATTCAAGCTTATTAACCGCTTCATCAACTTCTTTATTGGTATAACCTAATTGAGTTAAAGCTTCATATAAATCTTCATCATATTTTTTCATTGATTTACCCTTCTCTATTTGTAGTTCGGGTAACATATCTTCAATCTTGCTTTTTAACTCTAATATAAGCCGTTGAGCTGTTTTAGGTCCGATTCCAGAAACTTCTTTTAAGACAGAGACATTCTCAGATAATATAGCATTAATAAATCTTTCATAAGCAAGAGTAGATAAGATATTCATAGCTGCACTTGGCCCTACTCTAGATACAGATAACAATGTTTTAAATAACTTCTTTTCTTCAGCAGTTTCAAAACCATATAAATCTAAAGCATCTTCTCTAATATATGTATATACAAAAAGTTCTATGTTCTTATTAATATCTTTTTTAGGATATAGAGTGGGTACTTTTAGTTGATAACCGACACCATTAACATCCACTATAATACTTTCTGCATTACTATATATTATTTTTCCCTTTAAATGTCCTATCATAAAAGATCTCCCCATTTTTCTTTACTAGCATAACTATGTCCATGACAGATTGAAATTGCCAAAGCATCTGCAGCATCATCAGGACTTGGTATTTCTTTCAAATTCAGCAAGGCTTTGACCATCTGCTGAACCTGTTTTTTAGAAGCCCTACCATAACCGACTACTGCCTGTTTTACCTGTAATGGAGTATATTCTGAAACTGCAATACTTTTTTGAGATCCAGCTAGTAGTATTACCCCTCTAGCCTGTCCTACTCTAATAGCAGTTTTAACATTTTTATTAAAAAACAACTCTTCCACTGCTATCTGTTCTGGTTGATATTTATCTATTAATAATAGTAGTTCCTCATATAATTGAGAAAGTCGGTCTACATCAGTATAATCGGGACTAGTAGTAATTGTATCATAGGCTATTAATTTCAAAGAGTTTCCTTCTTTTTTTATAACTCCATATCCAGTTGTAGCTAATCCGGGATCAATCCCTAAAATAATCAAATGACCACCTCATTAAACAAAAAAATATATAAATAAATTAATAAATGACACTGAAATTTCAGTGTCATTTAATGAGCAAATTAATTGTAGTTATTCCTCATTTTCAATCTGTTCCATGACATCTGCAGGTATATCAAAATTAGAATAAACTTCTTGAATATCATCATGGTCTTCTAATTCTTCCATCAGATTTAACATTTTTTTTGCATTTGATTTATCTAACTCAATTGTATTATTAGGAACCATAGCCAAATCAGATTCAACCAAATCAAAGCCCTTTTCCACTAATACAGCTTTAACATCTTGAAAATCAGTTACATCAGTATATACTGTTATCAAATCATCTTCTGTTTCTATATCTTCAGCTCCAGCTTCAATAGCTTCCATCATTACTTCTTCTTCATTTAAATCTGTAGAATTCAAATCAATAATTATTTGTCCTTTTCGATCAAACATCCAGGCTACACAACCTTCTTCACCTAGATTTCCGCCATGTTCAGATAAAATATGACGTAATTCTGAAGCTGTCCTATTTCGATTATCACTCATAATATCTAAATAAAGAGCTACCCCACCTGGTCCATATCCTTCATAAGTAAATTCTTTATAATCTACACCTTCTAATTCACCAGTACCTCTTTTGATAGCTCTTTCAATATTTTCTTTTGGCATATCATTATCTTTGGCTTTATCAATAGCAAAAGCTAAATCTGCATTCATTTCAGGATCACCGCCACCCTGACGGGCAGCTACTGCAATTTTTCTAGATAATTTAGAAAAAAGTTTTCCTTTTTTCTTGTCCTGTTTTTGCTTTCTATGTTTAATATTAGCCCACTTAGAATGTCCGGCCATAGTATTACCTCCTAAATCTTTGTTCTGCTGTTTATTTTAACATAATTTAGCCGTATTTTCAATTTAGCAACCAAAAAAATAAAACATATGTTTGTATGTCAAACAAGAGCAACACGGTAAGCCGGGTTCTGTTTTAGATAATCATCTATCTAGGACAGTGATTACTCACTGTCTCAAGCGTCCAACCCGGAGGAAAAGCGGGTCACTTTACTTCCTCCCTATTTGGA
>CAYSHP010000034.1:0-25482 GCA_964430875.1 uncultured Halanaerobiales bacterium | reverse complement strand
GAGTATAACTGAAGTATAAAATGAGTCCTAGAAAATAGGAGACAAAAATGTTTTTAATTAATTCATTTAAAAATATTCGATATGAAATTTTCTGTTTTTCACCAGATAAAAAGATAACTGCATATACCATGCTAGTATTAACTAAAAAATATACTATAGCTGCAAGGAACAAAGCAATTAATATATTATGAGTTATTGTAACTAATGACCATTTGTACATTAATGCAGCACTACCAGCAGCCAATCCAAACATAAATCTGTTAAAAAAGAATTTATACCAAGGAATTTTTTTATTTAAAATGCTTAACTCACTTGTACCTACAAAGGCTATAAAAACTACCCATAAAGGATTAATCAATGTCATTGCAGTAACTAGTACAGGTAGGCTAATTGACGTTGAAGTACTACTTTTAAAATTTAAAAATAAACTTAAATTACTTAATATTAAAAGAGTAAGAGTTAGAAAAATAATATTAAAATTTAAATTAGTTACAGTATACATATTCATTAAAATAATCACAAATATAAAAAATATAATAAATTCTACTACTAAAAATGTTTTTACTTTATTATTCATTTAATATTTCCTCCTGGCAGAAAAAAATATCTGATGGCATATATTATTTATTTATGTCCAGTGAACAGAATCAGCCAATGCGGCTATTGTTGAAGCAAAAGTCATAAGTCCAGTTAATATAGCTACTAACCACTTCTTCATGATTATAGCCTCCCTTCGTTTCTTTAATGTGTTTTATGACTAAGCTAGGTCACGTACACGAAGGTCGGCTAAGCTCATTTTTTAGGCTCATCTAGTATTATATTACACTTTGTTTATTAATATATATGCCATCAGATATTAACAAAAAAACTCTTCTTATTACTAATTCTTTACAAATACAAAAATTCCTTTAAACAATTTGTACTAAGTTTCCACTAATGACAACTATTGGAGTGTAATTAACACAGATTTTACCACCAAATTTATTTGGTGTTATATATATTTTATGATAAAATTCTTTTTAGAGGTGTAAATAATGAAAAACATTATAGACAGATTAAATAAAATAAAAGATTTAAAAGTCAAAAAAAATGTACCCTTAAAAGAATATACTACCTTTAATGTTGGGGGTCCAGCTGATATATTTTTAATTCCACAAAATGAAGATTCATTAAGAGAACTAACTAAGATTATTAATAAGGTTGATAAACGTCACTTTGTACTTGGTAAAGGTAGTAATATTATAGTAGGTGACAAAGGTTATAGAGGAATAATTATCTATACCGGCCACTTAAATGAAATTTCTGTAAAAGGAAACAAAATTCTAGCTCAAAGTGGTGCTACTCTCAAAGATATAGCAGAAGTTGCCAAAGAAAATTCTCTCACCGGTTTTGAATTTGCTAGTGGCATACCTGGCTCTCTAGGCGGCGCTGTTTTTATGAACGCGGGTGCTTATGGTGGAGAAATGAATGATGTAATAAAAGAAGTTTCAGCTTTTGATGAAAATGGCCATAAAGTAGTTTTACCTAAAAATAAATTAAAACTATCTTATAGAAATAGTATCTTTCAAGATAATAATTATATAATATTTGATGCTTTGTTAAAATTACAAAAAGGTAAAAAAGATAAAATTATTGCAAAAATGAATGAATTAAACCAAAAAAGAGAAAATAAACAGCCCCTTGAATATCCTAGTGCTGGTAGTTCTTTTAAAAGACCAGAAGGGCATTATACTGGTCCATTAATTGAAAAAGCAGATATGAAAGGATATCAAATCGGTGGAGCCCAAGTATCAAAAAAACATGCCGGCTTCATTGTAAATAAAGGTAATGCTACTGCCAAAGACATCGTTACTCTAATACAAAAAATACAAAAAGAAGTATATAAAATCTCAGGAGTTAAGCTTAAACCTGAACCCAAATTTTTAGGAGAGTTCTAACTCTTTTGATCCTTGGATATAATCTATATTAAAGGTCTCTACTCTATCTCTACCATTTTCTTTAGCTTTGTAGAGTGAATCATCAGCTCTCTTTAAAAAACTCTCTACATCATCATCTCTATTAAGCTCTGCTGCCCCAATGCTTATAGTATTACTTATATTATCAGAGAGTATATCTATATTAGCAACACATCTCTTTATCCGGTCGGCAATATTAATTGCCTCATTAATATTAGTTTCAGGCAGGAGTATCATGAATTCATCTCCTCCTATCCGGGCAGCTAAATCTTCATTTCTGGTTTTCCTTTTCAATATTTCCCCAACTGCTTTTAAAAATTCGTCCCCTTTATGATGACCATAATTATCATTAATATTTTTAAAATTATCTAAGTCAGCCATTAATAGAGTTAAAGAATGATCATGTCTTTTAGATAAAGAAAACATCTTATTTAAAAAATCCATAAAATGTCTTCGATTAGATAAGCCTGTTAAATCATCAATTTTTAACATGGATTTTAATTTTTCATGTAATGATTTAAGGTCTTTAGATTTTTTCAAACTTTTTAGTATGTAATAAAATATAAGGGTAAAAAGCGGAATTGTAAAAAAATGAATCAATAATCTAACCACTACATTACTAATAAAATTTACTTGGTACTTATAATTTAGAACAATCGGTATTATTAATGCAGATATCATTATATGTGGTATTGCTATAGATTTTAAAACTGATTTAATATTAAAGTTTGTATAAAAATAGTTAAAAATATAACCCGCTATAAATCCTCTTAACATCGATAACAAAGTAAAAATAACCATATAGTCCATATCACTATGCCAAATAAAAAAAGAAAATATATCTATAAAGCCACCTGTAACTGAACCCCAAATAGGTCCTAGAATCATACCTGATAAAATAATGACAGGTGGACGCAAATTTAATCTTACCGCTTCTTCAAGGGGATATACAGAAAAATTAATGGAATTAGCCGGATTATCAAAAAATATCCCGGCCAAAACCATTAATGTAAATAACTTTAAACAAAAGCTAAAATTAAACTCCCTATAAAGAATATCTTTGTTTTTTCTATTTTTTGAGAATAAGTTAACAAACCATTCCATTAATTACACCTTCAATTCTCTACTTTAACAAATTTATTAATTTCCCATAGATAATATATTTAGTTAACTATTTCTTTTCTATAGTTTACTAAACTTACATAATGTTCTTTTTCCTCTTCAATTAATCTTTCTAATACTTCTTTGGTTTTGTCTTCATTATAAGGAATAAGTTCTCTATATAAAAGTATTGAATCTTTTTCAGATTGAATTGCTCTATCTAATACCTCTAGGGTTCCCATTCCCTTTAATTCTTGCGATTCACCTTTTGGAAAGACTTCAAATTGAACTAAACTCTGTAGATAGTCATTTACTTCAACTCTTTCTAAGTAACTATAATCTTTTTGTTCTTTATCTTTATATTCTTTTTCTAACTTATCAAAGGTATTATAATGGTCTTTTTCATCAGAAGCAAGCTTATTAAATATTTTTTTGAGCTTAGGATCATCCATTTCTTTAGCATGGGTAGAATAAAGTCTATATCCCCTATCTTCAATTTCCTTAGCCATCTCTAACATTTCTATTACATTAAATTTATCACTTAGCATAATAATGTTCCTCCTTATTGTATTATAATAATACTTTCCTTATTTCTATATTAAACAATTTAATATTAAATCCTCCTTTCTAATTAAAAAGTGAAAATAATAATTAAAATACTCCTCATCATTTCCCTTTATTTTTTAGATAGTTAGTGCTATAATAATATACACGAAATTTAATAATAGAAATTTGAGGTGAGTTTATGTCAGAAGAAAAATCTATAAATTTAACACAAAACGCTCTTAAAGTATTAAAAGCCAGATACCTAAAAAGAGATAAAGAAGGGGAATTAATCGAAGATCCCGAAGGCATGTTCGACAGAGTAGCTACAAATATTGCACAAGCTAATAAGGAATATGGAGAAGATGTAAAAGAAGATCGAAAAGATTTCTATAACCTAATGACAAGTTTAGATTTTTTGCCCAATTCACCAACCTTAATGAATGCAGATAATGATCTGCAGCAATTGAGTGCCTGTTTTGTCCTACCAGTTGAAGACAGCATGGAGGGCATTTTTGATTCACTAAAAAACTCCGCATTAATACATAAAAGCGGGGGTGGCACTGGTTTTAGTTTTTCTAGATTAAGACCCAAAAATGATATTGTTAAAACAACTGGTGGTGTAGCTTCTGGACCACTTTCTTTTATGAAGATATTCGATAAAGCAACCGATATAGTAAAACAGGGTGGTAAAAGAAGGGGAGCCAATATGGGTATCTTAAGAGTAGACCATCCTGATATTATGGACTTCATTACAGCAAAAGAAGATGAAGATATGTTAAATAATTTTAACATTTCTGTAGCGGTAACTGATGAATTTATGAAAGCAGTAGAAAAAGATGAGTTTTATGACCTAGTTAATCCTCATAATAATAAAGTTACTGCCAAGTTAAATGCAAGAGAAGTATTTGAAAAGATTGTATATATGGCTCATACAAACGGGGAACCAGGTATTATTTTCTTAGATGAAATTAACCGTCATAATCCTACTCCCAATGTAGGGGAAATTGAAAGTACAAACCCGTGTGGTGAACAGCCTTTATTACCTTTTGAAGCATGTAATTTAGGGTCCATTAATCTGGCTCACATGACTAAAAAGGGAGATGGAGATTATCGGATAGATTATAACAAACTAGAAAATACAGTTCGGAAAGCTGTAAGATTTTTAGATAATGTAATAGATATGAATAATCATCCTTTAGAAAAAATTGAAGAAATGGTTCAAGGTAATAGAAAGATCGGTTTAGGGGTTATGGGATGGAGTGATCTGCTAATACGCCTTAAAATTCCTTATAACAGTGAAGAAGCGGTTAAATTAGGTGAAGATATAATGTCCTTTATTGAAGAAGTATCCCATGATGAATCTTCTAATATAGCTAAAAAAAGAGGGGCCTTCCCAAATATTGAAGGTAGTGTTTATGATAAGCCAATGAGAAATGCTACTACTACTACTATTGCACCGACCGGAACAATTAGTATTATAGCTGGTGTTAGCAGTGGTATTGAACCATTATTTGCAATTAATTATGAAAGACACATCTTAGATGATGTATTAATAGAAACTCATCCTATTTTCGAAGAAATAGCTAAAGAAAGAGGCTTTTATTCAGAAGAGTTAATGGAAAAAGTAGCTAAAAATAATTCAATCCAGCATATGGATGAAATCCCGGAAGATGTAAAAAGAATCTTTGTTACAGCACATGATATCGAACCGGAATGGCATATTAAAATGCAAGCTGCCTTCCAGAAATCAGTAGATAATGCTGTAAGTAAGACAGTTAATTTTAGAAATTCAGCATCTGTAGATGATGTCAAAGAAGTATATGAAATGGCTCATGAACTAAATTGTAAAGGTGTTACAATCTATAGAGATGGTAGTAGAAGTGAACAAGTTCTTTCCACTTCTAGCGATGAAGAACAACAAGAAAAGCATGATAGAAAAACAAAAAGACCTCGTCCTAAGATTACTTATGGTACAACTGAAAAAACTAAAATTGGTTGTGGCAAACTATATATTACAATTAATTCCGATCAAAAAGGCATTAATGAAGTATTTACTACCACAGGTAAAGGCGGTGGCTGCCATGCTCAATCAGAAGCAATCTCTAGATTAGCCTCACTTGCCTTAAGAAGTGGAGTTGCTATTGAAGAAGTTGTTGATCAGTTAAGAGGTATTAGATGTGAAGCTGCCATGATCAGAAAAGATGTTCATAACTTATCCTGTCCTGATGCAATTGGACGTGCCTTAGAAAAATATGATGAAGAAGAAATAAGTAAAAAAATTAGTATTGATATTGAAGCGGAAGATACAAAAATTGAAAGCAGTCCTCAAATAGATAATAATGTTGATCCATATACAAACGGATCAGCTTGTCCAGAATGTGGACACGAACTTGAACATGAAGGTGGATGCTCTGTCTGCCGAAACTGTGGATGGTCACATTGTGGCTAAATAATTAGGAAAAAACATTTTATATTGGCATTTAAAGGAACCCTTTTTGGGGTTCCTTTTTTTAGATAAAAAAAGAGAACCCTCTCAGGTTCTTTATAGTTAACTAATTTATTTCATAATCATTTTTATTCAAATCTATTGAATCAGATTTATCTATATTTTCCTTGCTATCATTATCAGTTTTTTGATACTCATTCATCATACTACTAAGAAAAGGCCACATAATAACAAAAACTGCAATATCATCTAACTGTCCTAAAAAGGGCAAAAAGTCGCCTATAAAATCATACGGTATAACTAAATATATTAACGGTAATGCTAGCAGAAATTTTTTGTGGAAAGGAACATTTTTATCTCTAAAAAATCGAATGATTCTAATTACTTTCTGTAATAATCTCATAATATATACCTCTTTTTTTATCTGGTAACTATATTATAATATATTACAGCCTTTAATACAAAACCGGTGGGTAAAAACCACCGGTATCATTTAATTTCAATGTTTTTTTAATTTTGTTCTTTAAACTTCTTCCAATCACTTAAAAATCTTTCTAAACCAGAATCTGTCAGTGGATGTTTAGACATTTTTTCTATAACACTATAAGGTATTGTTGCAATATCAGCACCTGCTTTAGCAGCTTGTTTTACATGCAAAGGATGCCTTATACTAGCGGCTAGAATTTGAGTATCAAAACCATAATTATCATAAATAGTTCTCATGTCTTTAATGAGATCCATTCCTTCATGGGCTCTATCATCTAATCTGCCTATAAAAGGACTAGCAAAGGTTGCTCCTGCTTTGGCAGCCAATAATGCTTGATTAGCAGAAAACATTAATGTAACATTTGTTTTAATACCTTCTTTTGATAATGTTTTAACCGCTTTTAATCCGTCAATAGTCATCGGTATCTTAACTACAACATTAGAAGCAAGTTGAGCAAGCTCTCTTGCTTCCTCAATCATTCCTTCCGTATCTATACTTACTACTTCAGCACTTACTGGCCCATCAACTATTTCACATATTTCTTTAATCCTAGTATGAAAATCTATATCTCCTTCTTTGGAAACTAGGGAAGGATTGGTTGTTACGCCATCTAAAATACCAAAACTTTCAGCGGTTTTAATTTCTTCTAAATTTGCAGTATCAATAAAAAATTTCATTTAGTTCACCCACCTTTGTCTTTATTATTTGCTAATTATTATATCATATCTAATTAAAATATTAAATTTAATCCAGGTAACCTAAACTTTTAAGTCTCTTTTTTATCATCTTTACTTCTTCATTCGATAATTGCTGTCGTGACTCAGTAATCTCTTCATCACTCATTTTATGGTTTGAAACTAAATCTCTTAATACATAAACAATAAATTCAGTCACACTATTAAAACCTGAATTCTTTATAATCTGGTTTAGATTATTATACAGATTTCTGGGGATTTTAATCGTAGCTTTATTATCTCCCATTTTAAAACCTCCAACTTAAATTATTCATTTAATAAAATTCCATTTTCTTCAAGATGGTTAATTACAACTTCTGCACTCTCTTTTATAGTTTCTTGATCTGTTTTTAATTCAACATCTGGATTTTCTGGTTCTTCATATGGATCTGAGATACCAGTAAAGTTATCAATTTTACCTTCTCTCGCCTGTTTGTATAAACCTTTGACATCTCTTTCTTCACAAACTTCCAGGGGAGTATTCACAAATACTTCCACAAATTCTCCCACTTCACTAATTTCTTCTCGTGCATAGTTTCTAGCAGATTTATATGGTGAAATAAATGAACATAATGTAATTACATCATTATCTGTTAGTATTTTAGCTACAAATGTATTTCTTTCAATATTTTTATTTCTATCTTCCTTTGTAAATCCTAAATCTTTAGTCAACTTCTCTCTTACAATATCTCCATCTAAACGCTGTGTATAGTAACCTTTATCCTTTAATTGTCTTTCTACTTCTAAAGCAACGGTTGTTTTACCTGCTCCACTTAAACCTGTAAACCAAACTGTAACTCCTTTAGCTCTTTTATCCATTGTTAATTGCCCCTTTCAATATTTATTATTCGGTTTCTGCCATTCCTCTAATTAATACATCAGATACTTCAGGTCTTGTCATTTCTTCAGGTGGTCTTTTACCTTCTCTAAGCAATCTTCTTACTTTTGTACCACTTAAACCAATATGGTGTTCACTGTCATGAGGACAGGTCTTAGTTGTTGCCATTGACTTACATTTCTTACAGTAAAAAGAATATTCAAATCTTAAGGGTGTAATTCCTATTTCTTCTTGTGTAAAGTTATCAAACATTTCCTGTGCTTCATAAGTTCCATAATAGTCTCCTACACCAGCATGATCTCTTCCAACTATAAAATGGGTGCACCCATAATTTTTGCGGCAGAGAGAGTGAAATACTGCCTCTCTAGGGCCAGCATATCTCATTGCGGCCGGAAATACTGATAAGAAGACTCTTCCCTTTGGATATATCTTATCCATAACAACTTCATAACTTTCAATTCTATATTCTACAGGAATATCACTGCTCTTTGTTTCACCTACTAATGGTGAAAGTAAAAGACCATCTACTATTTCTAAAGAACATTTTTGAAGATATTCATGAGCTCTATGAATAGGATTTCTCGTTTGGAAACCTACAACTCTGTCCCATCCTTTATTTTCAATATGTTCCCTAACATCCTTAGGATCTAATCTATATTCATTAAATTTATCATGTTCGATTCTTTTAATTAAATGTATATCTCCACCTAAGTGATAATCGCCTCTCTCATAAACATTTTTTACACCAGGGTGTTCTGAAGAATCGGTTTTATAAACCATTTCAGCTTCCTTTTCCTCATCATATTGATAAATTTCTTCAACATCCATAACAGCATAAACCTGTTCTGATTTATCTGTTAAAGCAATTCTCTTACCTTCTTTAATATTTTCGGCATCTTTGGCATCTACTCCTAATACTACCGGAATTGTCCACACTGTACCATCTGATAAGCGCATATTTTCGACTACACTCTTATAGTCCTCTTTGCTCATAAAACCTTCAATTGGACTGTATAAGCCTGTTGCGATATTTTCTGCTTCAACTAAATCTCTTTCACTTAATTTTAAATGATACATTTCTTCTGCTGCAGCTAAAAGTTCTTCTTTACCTGAATTGTCAACGATCTTGTTGACTAGATTTCCGCCATGTGGTTCTATCATTTTTTGATTTAATACCTCCTGTTTATTAACACTCTAATAATATATACTATAAACACTCTTATAATCCTCTTTAATTTCAAAAAAAATTATACTGATTCTTTTAATCTTTTTACATGCTTATCTTGTAAACATATTTCTCCTAAATGCACACCGGGAGAATTCTCTCCGTGAAAATCTGAACCGCCAGTAATTAAAAGATCTAATTTTTCTGCAATACTTTTATAGTATTGAGAGTCTTTTTCAGATTGTTTTGAGTGGTATACTTCAACACCCAACAAACCACTGTCCTTTAATTCTTTAATATCATCTTCTTTTAAAGGTTCCCCATGATTAATAAAAATTGGATGAGCTAAAACTGGTATACCTCCACTATCTAAGATAAGTTTTATAGCTTCTTTGGGACTTATCTTATATTTTTTAACATAAGCATTTCCCCCATTACCAATATATTGTTCGGTAAATGCTTCTCCCATCTCACTTATATAGCCCTTTTGGATCATAAGCTGGGCAATATGGGGTCTACCTATATAATCATCACCTGCCACTTCCTTAAGCTCCGCAAAAGACATCTTTAGTCCTTCTTTATTAAGTAGTTCAACCATCTTTTTTGCTCTTAATTTTCTAGCATCATAAATCTTTTTAACTTGCTTTTTTAAACTTTCATCTTCATAATCAATAAAATAACCTAATACATGAATTTCTGCTTTACCTCTAAATGTTGAAAATTCTATTGCTGGTATAACCTCTAAATCTTTATTTTCAGCATATTTTAAAGCTGGTTTAATACCATCAAGAGTATCATGATCAGAAATAGCGATAGTATTAAAACCTTTATCAATAGCTTTATCAACTATTTCTTGAGGTGTAAAGCTACCATCCGAATAGGTGGTGTGAATGTGTAAATCTGCACTCATTTAACTACCTCCTTAAATATTTTATAATCTGCTATTTATCCTATACCATACCAACCCTATCCATTCATGAACGGCCTGCATATTGGCTCGTAAACAACCCTGGTTTGGTAAATAATCGAGCCAGGATAATCTGTGGCTATATGTATAATTGGATACAACTGGTATGTAATTTATATCTAGCTTATCAAAAACTCCAATTGATCTCTTCATGTGAATAGCTGAGGTTACTAAATAAATTTGATCATATTGATTTTCTTTTAACCACTTTTTAATTTCAAGGCCATTTTCATAAGTTGTCTGTGCTTCTTTTTCCTGAATAAACTCAATATTATTAAAATTATTTACAAACTTTTTAGCTATATCTGCCTCACTTGTTTTTTCATAACCCACTCCAACTCCACCTGTATAGATTAAGGGCATATCATTTTCGCGGGCAATTAAAACTCCTTTTAATAGTCTATCACGACTAATCGAAGATAATTCACTTTGATTACCATTAACATTATAATGGATTCCACCGCCTAATACAACAATTGGCACCTTTTTTATCTGATTTTCAGAAAACCCACTGATTTCAGTAGCATAATTTTCGAGTGGAATAACAAGGAAATGGACGCCAATTCCAGTAAATGTAACCACCATAATAATAAGGGTTAAAGCTGAAATAACTTTTATTAAACTAGACCAGCTTATTTTTATAAGGTAAATAAAAATAATTAAATTAGCTACTAAAAATATACCCGGTAATGTTATCAACGATGAAATTATTTTTTGAATTGCTAATAGCATTACTCTCCAATCACCTTCACGAGAACTCTTTTTCTTCTTTTGCCATCAAATTCTCCATAAAAGATCTGTTCCCAGGGACCAAAGTCCAATTCTCCTTCAGTAATTGCTACCACTACTTCTCTACCCATTATCTGTCTTTTTAAATGAGCATCAGCATTTTCTTCAAATCCGTTATGTTCATATTGCGAAATAGGTTCATGAGGAGCTAATTCTTCTAACCATTTTTTATAATCATTATGTAAACCTGATTCATCATCATTTATAAAAACGCTAGCCGTAATATGCATAGCATTAACCAGACACATACCTTCTTTAATACCGCTATCTTTAACAATTTTTCTTACTTTATTAGTTATATTAATCAATTCTACTCTTTCATTAGTATTAAACCACAAATATTCTCTAACAGATTTCACAAATATCACCTCTTAATTTTATTATTATTTTAATTATAGGATAAATATATGATGAGAACAAGTACTCCAAATTAAAAAAAGCCCCTTTTTGTATTTTTTAAATACAAAGGGACTTTTAAAAAAACTCTTTATTTTTTGTTTCTACTACATAAGGTGCTTTAGTAACCACCATTTTTGGCACCTCCATTCTTTTATTTTTTTCTAATTGCAATGTGGTTTATCCTTATGCAGTTATTTTTATTTTCTCTTTGATAATCATCAATTTGTTTTTTAATATATATTCTTAAATCCATCATTAATATTTATACCTCCTCATTATATT
The DNA here is from genome assembly GCA_964430875.1 of uncultured Halanaerobiales bacterium. Lineage (GTDB taxonomy): Bacteria > Bacillota > Halanaerobiia > Halanaerobiales > M55B127 > M55B127. The sequence goes on along the minus strand of CAYSHP010000034.1, from coordinate 13,773 downwards.
TTAGATTTGGATTAATTTAGAGAATTTCACTTCTATATTTTTCTATTCTTGAATTTTGGTGAAGCCTCTCTTTTCTTAACTTTTGGTAATCGTTATTATCTATTGAAAAGAAATTATTTAATTTTTTATACATTATTTTTCCCCCTTTACTTTTTATTTTGACCTGGCTTTACATTATCTCGCTTCGGTACTCTTCCATCTTAGTATTTCGATGAAGTCTTTCTTTGTTATGCTTCTTATAATCATTACTTTCTATCGAAAAGAAACCATTTAATTTTTTAAACATTTTATTCATCCCCTTCTTTTATTTTTTATATAATTTCGCTTCTGTATTCTTCCATTCTTCTTTTTTGCTGTAGCTGTCCTTTATTTATCTTTTTATAATCTTTACTCTCTATTGAAAAAAATTCATTAATCTTTGCCAACATCTTTTTGCCTCCTTTCTTTTTTACATTTTTTATTTTTTAGAAGTACTGGTTTATATACTCATCAGTAATTCTCTTATTTCTTTTATTTAACTTTATTTCTCTTCTTTGATTCCTGTTTTCCAACATTTGATATTTTTGATTTGTTTTTCTCAATTTTTTTCACCTCCCTTTTTCTTAATCTATTATCATTATAAACAAATATATTAATATTGTCAAGTAATATTTTAATGTTTTTAATATTTATTTTAAAATATTTAATTTTTTTATTAAAATAATGCACTTTTGTTTATTTTTAAGCCATTTTTTACCTATTTTAAAGATAATTTTATTAAATATATTAATATTATTAATGTCAATATTAATATATTTTAATTTTTTTAACTAAATAAAAAATACCCTCCTGTTTAAATAACAAAAGGGTAAATAGTATTAAAAAGTATATTTGATTATATTAATTCTCTAATCATGCAAAGCAATTTGCATTGATCGTTCTTATCTTTCATCCAATACTTCTTATAATCTGTACTCTCTAATAATAAAAATGCATCTACTGTATTTAAATGTTTCATATTGTTCACTCCCAACATAAAATATTAATTATCGGGGAGCAAGAATGAAATATTATGTTTAAAAAATATTTCTCGAACATTAATATATCTATTTAAATTATTTTCTATTTTGTAACTCAATTATAGACCTATTATTAAACATAGTCAATGATAGATTTGTCTTTATTTATTAACTAAAACTCACTGTTCTTTGTTTTTTTGCATTTTATCGTAAAATATTGATATTATAGCTCTGCAATATTTTGATCATACGGTCTATTATCATCAAGGTCCTTAACATTATCTTATAACTTTTACGATATTTATAATAATGTATTAAAAAAATATTAAAATAAAAAAGACACATATAGATCTTATCTCATGCTTTTAAGAGATAATAACCTCTATATGTGTCATAATATAATTATCTTATCTTGCTAAAAATAAATTAGTTTTTAATTAAGTTCCCTTACAAATTCTTCTACTCTATCGAGTCCTTTTTTAATATTTTCTAAAGAGTTTGCATATGATAATCTGACAAAATTATCAGCTCCAAAGGCTACTCCTGGAACAGTAGTCACTTTCTTTTTTTCTATTAAAATCTCAGAAAATCCAAAAGAATCTTCAATTTTATCACTTTCATGTTTTTTCCCAATTAATTTTTCAATATTCATTAATATATAAAAAGCACCTTTAGGTTTTAAGCAAGAGACCCCATCAATAGAATTAATTTTTTCATACATATAATCTCTTCTTTTAGAAAATATATCTCGCCTTTCTTTTATGAAACTATGGTCACCTCTTAACCCTGCATTACTTGCATATTGAGCAATAGAATTGGGATTAGAAGTAGAATGGCTCTGGATATTGGTCATTATTTTTACAATTTCTTTATTAGCGGCAGCATAACCTATTCTCCAACCTGTCATGGAATATGCCTTCGAAACTCCATTAATTACAACAGTTAGATCTTTAATATCTTCATTCAAAGAAGCAATACTAATGTGTTCGTTATCATCATATACTATCTTTTCATAAATTTCATCAGCCACCACAAATATCTCATTTTCAACAACCACTTCTGCAATTTTTTCTAATTCCTTTTTAGAATAAACACTACCAGTTGGATTACTTGGACTATTGAGCATTAATGCTTTTGTGTTTTCATTAATAACCCTTTTAAAGTCTTTAATATTAATCTTGAAATTATCTTCTTCTTTTGTTTCTAAATATACAGGTCTACCTCCAGCCATTTTTATGGATTCTGGATAGCTAACCCAATAAGGGGAAGGCACAACTACTTCATCCCCTGGATTCAGAAGTGCTTGAAAACTATTATATATAGAATGTTTTGCTCCATTTGAAACAATAATTTGATCTTTTTGATAGTCTAAATTATTATCTCTTTGATATTTATCAATAATTCCTTCTTTAAGATCGGGATAACCAGAAGTGCTTGTATATTTAGTAAAACCTTTATCTAAGGCCTCTTTAGCTTTATCACAAATATATTTAGGGGTCTCAAAATCAGGTTCTCCCGCACCAAAGTCAATAACATTTTCACCTTTTTCTCTCAATTCATTTGCCTTTGCAATAATTGCAAAAGTTAACGATTCACTAATTTTTTTAGCTTTTTTTGATAATTCCAAAGTATTTTTCCCCCTCTAGTAATTTTTTAATTTAAACGGTGAGATTTCACTGTCACTATATTTTTTGCGAGCAGCTTTTAATCTCTCGATCTGTTCATTTAATTCTTCATCAAATTCTTGTGGTAGATTAGGTATATCTTTGAATGCTTTTTTAATTCTATTGAACTTAGCTAAGTAATTTTCTACTCTAATAGAGAACTGCTCGACATAACTTATTTCCGTATAGTCAAAACTCAAATAGCGGGCAAATAACTGTCTTAAATCTTCATAATATGGTAAGTAACCAACCGGTGATTTAATAGCCTTTACTTCCCCATGTACCCTTTTTTCCATCCAGAGCATCCAGATCTTTTTAGCTAACATTCCATTTAAGTATTCTCCACTTTCCGGATCTTTTAAAAAGTAATTTACTGTAAATATACTAGGTTGATTTTTAGCCTTTTGACCAAACTGCAAGTAATTATTAATATAGTCGCTAATTGGTACTGAAAGAAAATCCAAATTAGCCATGGGATTATGTTTTCTTTCACCCTGTTTATCTAAAGTAGCAGAGGTAGTTTCAGATTCTAAAGAAGAAGCCATAAAAACTCCATGGGCCCAGTCTAAGGTTTCTGCTACTGGGACAGAAGTGTCGGAATCTCTTCCCCCAAAAATCATTCCTCTGATTGGTACTCCTTCTTTTTTATCATAATTTTCATCACAATTTTCAAGATCACTGATTCGTATTGTATATCTGGCATTCTTGTGGGCAGGTGGAATTTCATTTCCTTTTTCATCTGTTTTTCCCTGATACCATTCACCCGAGAAGTTAATTCCTTTTTTAGGTAATTCTTTACCCATCCCAAGCCAATATGGTTTGCCGTCTTTGACTAAGACATTTGAAAATATTAACTCTCTGGATGTAGTTAACGTTTTATAAATAACAGGGTCATCATCTGGATTTACATCTCTAATAATACCAAAAGCACCATTTTCTACATTGACCGCTCTCACATCTTTACCCTTTAATTTTAAATAGGCAATATCATCCCCCACAATGGTATGCCCCGGTATCATAGCTGTACTTGTTTTTCCACAACTGGAAGGAAAAGCTCCAGTAAAATAAGTTTTTCTATCAGCCGGTCCATTAACACCAGAAATAAACATATGCTCAGCCATCCAGCCTTCTTTAACAGCCCTTCTAATTGCTAATCTGAAAGCTAACTTTTTAAGTCCGAGACTATTTCCAGCATATTGATTATTAACAGAATAGACGCAATCTTTTTTTAAGTCTATATATATTCTTCTTTTATCTATATCAGCACTGACTCCATTTTCTAAGCGACCAGCTGAATGCAGGAAAAAGAAGAAGTCTTTAGAACCTTTTAACTTCTTAAAATCTTCATAACCTTGTCTATATAAAATATCTTCGCTATGTGCTACATAACTAGAATCAGTAATCTGCATAGCTGGAATACTAAAATCAGATTGATTAGGGCCTAGTGAAAAAAATCGAACTAACATCTCTTTGCCTTTCATACTACCTTTTAAGTATGAAAAGATTTCATCTAGTCCTTCCTCACGATCAATTGTATTGATGTCTAGACCTAAGTCTAAATCTTCTTCTACTAAATATCGGGTGTTCACTTTATCCCTTGCTTGGTCATGATAACCATCGAAATGAACAGTATGTCCCTCCATATCAAGAGGTTTTTCTTCACCGGTTTCAAGGGCTAAATCCCTTACATATTGGATATCTTCTTGGCTGTCATCTATAACAGATATTTTGGCTGGTTTACAAAGATCAACAGCAAATTCAAGAAGACTTTTTACCTTTTCATTATTAAGCTTTGCTAACTTTTCTTGATTTACAGCAGTTAAATCCAAATTAATTCTCCTCCTTACACTTAACTAATCCTTTTTTTAAAAAAATTTTCTGCTACAGAGGGAAATAATGCGTAAGTTAATACATCCTCTTCCTGTTGAATATATTTATCTATTTCCTCTCGATATTTATCTAAAGCTGGTTCTAGCTGATCTGCATATCTACCCTCAATTACACTTTCTCCCTTTAAAATCTGTTTCTTTAAGTCTTCATCAATAGGTCCTGGTGGTTTACCATACTGACCCTTAATATAATTTTTAATTTCTTTGGATACTACACTATATCTTTTGCCAGTTGCTACATTGAATACAGCCTGGATTCCAATAATCTGACTGGTGGGGGTTACTAAAGGAGGATAACCCATCTCTGCTCTTACCTTAGGTACTTCTTTTAATACTTCATCATATTTATCAAACATATTTTGATCTTTCAATTGATTTCTTAAATTAGAAAGCATACCACCCGGAATTTGACTTTTTAATACCCGGGGATCTACCCCATATGAACCTAAGAATTCCTTTTTATTATCTCTGATCTTTCTAAAGTATTCATTAATTTCATTAACTTTATCAAAATCAATTCCCGTATCATATTGACTTTCTTTTAATACATAAATAAAGGGTTCTGTGGGTGGTTGTGAACTACCCGATCCCAACGCAGAAAGAGCGGTATCAATAACATCTACACCGGCTTCTATAGCCTTTAAGTATGTCATTGAAGCCATACCGGTTGTATTATGAGCATGTAGTTGAATCGGGATACTTATTTCATTTTTTAATTTTTTAATTAAATCATATGCTTCAAAAGGTGGTAAAAGCCCTGCCATATCTTTAAGACAAAGTGAATCTGCCCCCATCCTTTCAACTTCTTTGGCAGTGTCTATATAATGGTCAATATCATGTAAAGGACTTGTAGTATAAACAATTGTGCCTTGAGCATGTCCCCCATATTTATTAGTAAATTCAATAGCTTTTTTAAGGTTTCGTACATCATTTAAAGCATCAAAAATCCTTATGATATCAATACCATTTTGAATAGACTTTTCCACAAATTTTTCTAATACATCATCAGGATAATGTTTATAGCCTAAGATGTTTTGCCCTCTTAAAAGCATCTGAAGTGGTGTGTTTTTCGCCTTCTCTTTAAACTTTCTAAGTCTTTCCCACGGGTCTTCGTCTAAATATCTTATACAGCTGTCAAAAGTGGCTCCTCCCCAGACCTCCAGGGAATGGTAACCTAATTTATCCATCTCTTCTAATACAGGCAGCATTTCATCTGTTTCCATTCTAGTTGCTAATAACGATTGATGTCCATCTCTTAATATCGTTTCAGTAAGTTTTACTTTGGCCACTGGTTTAAGCCTCCTTGTAATTCTTTATTATCAAAATGATATTATAATAAAATCTTAATGATTGCAAAGATATATTTTTTATATTATAAAAAGGGGCCTGGTCGGCCCCTTATTCTATATATTTACAAATAGTTAACAGTTTTTATCACCATTATAAACCCATCCTCTGGCTTCCATAGCTTCTGTTAATCTTTTAATAGCAACTATAAAGGCCGAGATTCTCATATTAACACCTAATTCTTCATGAGTATTATAGACTTTCTCAAAAGCATCAACCATAATGTCTTCTAATTTTCTATCAACTTCTTCTTTGGACCAGTAATAATTAGCCAAGTTTTGTACCCATTCAAAGTAAGATACGGTTACACCACCAGCATTAGCTAGAATATCAGGTATGATCATTATTTCTTTTTTAAATAGAATTTCATCTGCTTCAGGAGTTGTAGGCCCATTGGCAGCTTCTGCTATCATTCTTGCCTGGATATTGTCGGCATTTCCTTTTGTAATTTGGTTTTCTAAAGCAGCTGGAACTAATACATCTACATCCATGGTTAACAGTTCTTGGTTAGAAATTTCTTCACAACCTTCAAAACCTTTTACACTGCCAGTTTCTTCTTTATGTTTGGCTACTGCAACCGGGTCAAAACCATCTTCACAGTAAATGCCTCCTTTTGAATCATTTGCTGCTACAATCTTACAGCCTAATTCACTTAAGAATTTAGCTGAAAAGCTACCCGCATTACCATAGCCCTGTACAGCTACAGTAGCACCTTTAAGATCAAGTCCAATTGCCTTAGCTGCTTCTCTTACTGTGTACATCACACCACGAGCAGTGGCAGAATGTCGGCCGAATGAACCTCCTAATACAACCGGTTTCCCGGTTACAAGACCGGGAGTATTAACTCCTTTAATCTTGGAAAATTCATCCATAAACCAACTCATAACCTGTGCATCTGTATATACATCAGGAGCAGGTATATCTTTATCAGGACCAATAATAGGAGAAATAGATTGAATAAATCCCCTACTTAATCTTTCCAACTCATTTCTGGAAAGTTCTTTTGGATTAACAATCACACCACCTTTGGCTCCTCCATAAGGAATTCCTACAAGAGAACATTTGAAAGTCATCCAGGCTGCCAGCGCTTTTACTTCATCTTCACAGACTTGCGGATGAAAGCGAATACCCCCTTTGGTAGGTCCTAAGACATTATTATGTTGGCAGCGGAATCCTTTAAATACATGAATATTACCATCATCGAGTTTAACTGGAATAGAAACTGATAAAGTTCTCATTGGCTCTTGTAATAATTCTCTAATCTGTTCATCGAGCTCCAATACATTGGCTGCATTATCGAGCTGTTTTAAAACATTTTCATAAACAGTAGATTTGGCCATCTTTTTAATTTCCCCCTAATTAGTTAGTGAATGTCTATTTATTTTTACTTATCCCCCATTTAAAAATTGTATTTAAACTTTTAGGTAGCCGATTTATGGAAAAATACCTCTTATTTTTTTAGTTTCTACAATTCTATTTAAGGCTACCATATAGGCTGCTTCTCTAAAGCTAACCTTTTTATCTTCATATGTTTGCCAAACCTGTTCAAATGCATCAGTTAGTAGTTTTCGCAGCTTCCTATTTGTTTTTGAATCTTCCCATCTGGATGCTTCTTTGTTTTGTACCCATTCGAAGTAAGATACTATAACTCCACCTGCATTAGATAAAATATCAGGCATTACAACAACTTCTTTTTCTTTTAAAATTTGGTCAGCTTCTCTTGTAGTAGGACCATTAGCTGCTTCTACTATATATTTTGCTTTTACATCTCTAGCAACTTCAGCATTGATTTGATTTTCAAGGGCAGCTGGAATTAATACATCAACATCTGCTCTAAGAAGATCTCCATTTGTAATTTTCTTTGTGTCTTCTTTTCTTTCATACTCAGATAAATGTTTACGGTCTGAACCGACAAATTCTCTTAATTTTACAATATCTAAACCTTCTTCATTATATAAACCGCCCGAAACATCACTAACAGCTACAATTTTGCAGCCTTTTTCTTGAAGTAGTTCAGCAGCAACTTGACCTACATTGCCAAAGCCTTGAATTGCTACTTTAGTACCCCTAAGATCTTTACCTAATTTTTTAAAGAGATTTACTACGGTAATCATTACACCACGTCCAGTAGCACCTTCGCGAGCAAGACAGCCTTCAATAATTCTAGGTTTACCAGTTACAATTCCAGGGATGTTATGGCCTTTTATCATACTATAAGTATCATAAATCCAGCCCATTATTTGAGCATTTGTATTAACATCAGGGGCTGGTATATCTTTATCTATTCCAATTACGGGTTCAATCATAGTAGTATATCTTCTGGTAATCTTTTTAAGTTCAGATTGAGATAAATCGCGCGGGTCACATTTAATTCCACCTTTAGCTCCACCATAAGGGATGTCAACTAATGAACATTTCAAAGTCATCCAACCTGCTAATGCCCTGATTTCATCAATATCTACATCATGATGGTAACGGACACCACCTTTATATGGGCCACGGGAATTACTATGCTGTACACGATAACCATCAAAAACTTCCACACTTCCATCATCTTTTTCTATAGGTATCGAAACTTTTAATTCACGGTCCGGCTTTTCTAATATTTTATAATCATCTCTGGCTAATCCTAAATTTTGGCCTGCTTCATCTATTGTATCTATAAATTCTTGATAAGGATTATATTTTTCATTAGACAATTTAAACACTCTCCTATTTAGGTTAGACTATAAATTTTTTATAGTCTTTATTTTAATCTTAAAAAATCTATAATATAAGTTCTAAAACAAAATTTGTAAAGCGAAAATGTTGTGAGCGCAAAATTTTTTTATTTACAGTTAAATCCTGCCTCCTTTCAACAACCATAAATTCATACATCTACTTAGCATGCAGTAATATTCTAAATTGCTTTAAAATTATGACATCTAAAGCTCCTATTATTTTAAGTCTTTTTAATTAACGGTCATTTTTCAGTTAAATATCTAAAGAAATTATTCCACATGCTGACAAAGTTCCATTAGTACCCCACTTGTAGATTTTGGATGTATAAAAATTATTTTCTTTCCGCCTGCTCCCTTACTTGCTTCTCCTATAAAAGTAGTTCCTTTTTCACTCATACTTTCGATCTTATCTTCTACATCATCTACTTCTAGAGCCAGGTGATGTATACCTTCTCCCTTCTTTTCTAAAAATTTATAAACTGTGCTATCTTCTGAAATAGGTTCTATTAATTCTATTTCACTTTCTCCCGTTTTTAAAAAGGCAGTCTTTAAACCTCTGTTTTCTAACACCTCAATACCTTCAACCTCTAATCCTAAAATATCTCTGTAAAAGGTTAAAGACTCATCAATATTTCTGACAGCTATGCCAACATGATCAATTTTCATTGTGCTAACCTTCCTTTCTATTTAATCAAACGATAGTAATTTTTTTACCGTACTGTAAGGATCTTTCTCTTTTTTGTAGATTAAATCTACATATTCAGCAAATTTTTTATCTTCTAAAATAGGTTTTATGTATTTTTCATTTAAAGTCTTTTCCATTAAATTTATCATCTGAGTTTTTATAACTTTTTTGCGGTTAGACTGCAGCAAACCTTCATTTTTTAAATATTGATGGTGTTTATTAATCCACTTATTGATATCCTTTATACCTTCATTTTTTAAAGCATTAGTTGATAATACTGGTGGTTTCCAGATATCCTTACCCTCTTTAAAGGAAACAAGTTGTTCAATAGTTAAGACCATCTGGTGTGATTTTGGACGGTCAGCTTTATTAACTATAAAAATATCACCAACTTCCATCAAGCCAGCTTTATAGGCTTGAATCTCATCACCAGCTTCGGGCACTGTTACAAAAATAGTGGTATCAGCTAATTTTACTATGTCTATCTCATTTTGTCCAACTCCGACTGTTTCAATTATTATATAATCAAAACCAGCCAGTGAGAAAAGTAATACTGTATCATAGATTGAAGAATTAAGCCCACCTAGGGACCCTCTAGTTGCCATACTTCTGATAAAGACACCTGGATCAGTAGAGATTTCATTCATCCTAATTCTATCACCTAATAGAGCCCCACCGCTAAAATGACTGGTGGGGTCAATAGCAATGATGCCAATTTTAATATCTTTTTTACGCCAAAGTTGGACTATTCTCTGGGTTAAAGTGCTTTTCCCAGAACCAGGCGGTCCTGAAATCCCAACCATGTATGCAGGGTCCACATTTTTATATACTTTTTTCATTAATTGTAATGCATTTTCCGTGCCATCTTCTACCATTGAAATTGCACGAGCAATAGATATTTCACTACCTTTTTTAATATCTGCATATAATTTATCAATACTTTCTTTCATTCTTTTTATACCTCGTTTTCTATAAATTCAACGATCTTTGCAATTGGAGTACCTGGTTCAAATACAGCTTTTATTCCCAGTTCCTTTAGTTCTTCATGATCATCTTCTGGAATAATTCCTCCCGCAATTACTGTAATATTATCTCTGCCAGCCTCTTTTAATTTATTCATAATTTCCGGGAATAAATGAGTATGAGCGCCGGAGAGTATACTTAAACCTATTACATCAACATCTTCTTGAACAGCACTTCTTACAATCTGTTCAGGAGTCTGTCTTAAACCTGTATAAACAACTTCCATTCCTGCTTCTTTTAAGCCCCGGGCAATTACTTTAGCCCCTCTATCATGTCCATCTAAACCCGGTTTAGCTACTAATACTTTTATCTTTTTGTCCACGATTACAGGCCTCCCCTCTTAAATATATTGTGCTTCATATTCGCCGAATTCTTCTCTTAATATATCACTGATTTCTCCTAAAGTTGCATAAGCTTTCACAGCTTCCACAATCGGATACATCAGATTTTTATCAGATTTAGCAGCTTCTCTTACTGCCTTTAAACTTTCTTTTACTTTTTTATCATCTCTTTTTTCTTTAACCTTACTTAATCCCTTAATCTGCTGATTCTCTACTTCAGGGTCAACTTTAAGCAAGTTTTCGGCCTTTTTGCTTTCTTTTTCTGTAAATTCATTTACACCTACTACGACTTTTTCCTTATTTTCAATTTTCTTTTGAGTTTGATAAGCACTCTCTTGAATTTCCCTCTGAATATAGCCGGATTCAATTGCCTTAGCCATACCACCTAGGTCATCAATCTTATCAATATATTCTCTGGCTTCTTCTACCAGTTCATCGGTCATCTTTTCAACATAATGAGAGCCCGCCATCGGATCAATAGTATCAGCCGCACCTGTTTCATGTGCTAATATTTGTTGGGTTCTTAAAGCTATTTTTACAGAGTCTTCAGTCGGAAGTCCTAATGCCTCATCATAAGAATTAGTGTGAAGCGATTGAGTACCACCCAATACAGCTGATAAAGCCTGTAAAGTGACTCTCATAATATTGTTCATCGGTTGTTGAGCTGTTAAAGCTGAACCTGCGGTTTGGGTGTGGAATCTTAACATCTTTGACTTATCCTTTTTAGCATTAAATCTTTCTTCCATAATCTCTGCCCAGAGTCTTCTAGCAGCTCTAAATTTAGCTATCTCTTCAAATAAGTCCATTTGAGCATTGAAGAAAAAGGAAAGTCTAGGAGCAAAATCATCAACATCCATTCCAATATCAACTGCTGCCTGAACATACTCTATACCATCAGCAATCGTAAAGGCTAGTTCCTGTACAGCATCAGAACCTGCTTCCCTAATATGATAACCACTTATACTGATCGTATTCCACCTCGGCATTTCTTTTGAACAGTAATCAAAAATATCCGTAATAATTCTAAGAGATGGTTCGGGTGGATAAATATATGTCCCACGTGCAATGTATTCTTTTAAGATATCATTTTGAATTGTACCTGCTAATTTCTCTGAACTTATTCCCTGCTTTTCAGCTACTACCTTATACATAGCCAATAATACGGAAGCAGGTGCATTGATTGTCATTGAAGTACTAACTTCATCTAAAGGGATCTGATCAAAAAGCACCTCCATATCAGCTAGAGTATCAATGGCTACTCCGACTTTGCCAACTTCCCCTCGTGCCAGAGGATGATCAGAATCATAGCCAATTTGGGTAGGAAGGTCAAAAGCCACACTAAGCCCGGTTTGACCCTGTTCTAATAAATATCTAAATCTTTCATTAGTTTCTTTCGCATTACCAAAACCTGCATACTGGCGCATTGTCCACAGTTTACTACGATACATAGTCGGATAAACCCCTCTTGTAAAGGGATATTGACCGGGATAATTTATTTTTTCATCATAATCTATATCTTCGGTGTCTAATGGTGTATATAATGGTTTAATGGGTCGACCAGAATCAGATTTAAATTCTTCTTTTCTCTGTCCAAATCTATTAACAGTTTTATCAAACTTCTTTTCTTTCCATTCTTGTTCTAACTTTTCAAGATCTTTATCACTCACCAATTTTCCCTCCTTTTGCCAGTTCTTGTCCAACTGCAAAAGCCTTCATATTTACAGCAATCGTATTTTCAGGCACTCTCTTTTTTATGGCCTTTTGCAGAGACTGAGTTCTTATCTGTGGTAAAAGATTATCAATAATACCTAATACCAAGATATTTGCAGACAGTTTCATCTCTACTTCTTCGATTGCCTTATTAAATATGGGCAGTTTATATGTTTTAATATTTTCTTCCTTTGTTTCAATACTATCATCTACAATAATGATACCACTTTCTTTTACATCGTGGTTATACTTATCATAAGCTTCTTGAGTTAGGGCAACTAAAATATCAGGTTTAATTACCTTAGGAAAATCTATAATCTTATTACTTAAGACAACTTCTGCTCGGCTGGCACCACCCCGAGATTCAGGTCCATAGGATTGGGTTTGGGTAACATTTAGATCTTTTTCGTGTAGGGCAGACTCAGCAATAATGATACCAGCGAGTATCATACCCTGTCCCCCGGCTCCACTCAGTCTAACTTCGAATCTATCCATACTTAGCCCTCCTCCTGCACAGAATCGATTATTTCCTGATACATTTCGGTATACTCTCTTTTTTCTTCTCTATATATTACACCAGTAGGGAACTTCCCTTTCTTTTCTTCTTTCGAAAGTTTATCCCATTTTTTGATATTAACCGAGGACTCTTTCTGCCAATCTAGCATCTTAAGAGCAGTATCCATATTATTTCTCCTACCGTAATTAACAGGACACTGACTAATTGCTTCTATAAAAGAAAATCCCTTGTGTAATAATCCGTCTTTGAATATTTCAATAAGCTGACGGGTATTATAGGCAGTACCGCGTGCAATAAAGGAAGCACCCGAAGCCTTTGTTAGTTCGGCTAAATCAAAGTTTTGGTCTATATTACCATAGGGTGTAGTAGTGGCATCTGCTCCGGTGGGAGTCATCGGTGAAAACTGGCCACTGGTCATCCCATAAATATGATTATTCATAAGAACAACAGTTAGGTCAATATTTCTCCTACCTCCATGTATTAGATGGTTGCCACCAATTGCAGCTCCATCTCCATCACCAGTAATGACTATAACATTAAGTTCCGGATTGGCTAATTTGATACCAGTAGCAAAAGCAATAGCCCGACCGTGGGTAGTGTGTAAAGTATCAAAGTTCATATACCCAGAAGCACGTCCCGAACAGCCAATCCCTGATACTACTACAACTTTATTAGGATCAAGTTCAGCCTTATCAATAGCACGCGCTAAATTACCCATTATTGTACCATGGCCACAGCCCGGACACCAAATATGCGGTAATTTATCCTGTCTAAAATACTCTTCTATATCATACTTGCTCATCTATTTTACCTCCTTAATCATGTTAAGGATCTCATCGGGTTTGATCAATGTCCCGTCATATTTATTAATTCCATGTA
>CAYSHP010000033.1:0-26310 GCA_964430875.1 uncultured Halanaerobiales bacterium | reverse complement strand
GCAACTATTAACCAAATTATAATAACTATACTCCATCTACTAATATCAATTATATATCCTATTAGAACACCAGAAAACGCTGCTCCCAGATAAGAATTAAAATCCAAGAAACCTGCTATACTTGAAACCATATTTTGTTTGGTATACTTCAATGGTATGAGGGTCAAGAGCAATGTATTAGCTCCATACATTGCTGCAACAGTAAAAGATAATAATATAACATTTATATAAATATTAATACCTAAAGTTAATAAGAGTATTATCAGAAAAGCTGCACCACTCCCAAGAAAAAATATAATTGATAATTTTTCCGATTTAAAAAGTTTATTGATATAGCCAGAACCAATGATACCCATAAGACTAATAAACGGTATAAATAATGAAAATAGCACTATGCTTTTTTGATTCAATTTAAAAGTGGTATATAAAAATGTAGGTCCCCATAAGATAATTCCTTCTCTTATTAACCCCTGTGACATACATGTTAAAGCAACGAATATCAATTTTTCAGATAATATTAAATTCTTTGTTGAAATCAGATTATTCTGTTTAGATAGATTATCTTTATTAAACACATCTTCTGGTCCTTTTAAGCCTATTTGCTCTGGATAAGGCTTAATTTTATAAAACCATATAAAAGAGTAAGTTCCTAAGATTATAGCAGGTGACCAAAAGGCCCATCTCCAAGAAGTAATTCCAATAATCCAACCGATAAAACCCCAGGTTAATAGATAACCACCAGTAATAGAAGTAGCAATTTTAACTGCTACACTATCTCTCTTCTCTTTTGAAAACCAATGAGAAAGAGTTTTAATTAATGGACCCCATAACATAGAAAGAGTAAAGCCATTTAATGTCCACAAAATAATAATAAAAACTAAATTAGAAGTAAAACCCACTAATAAATTAATTAAAGCAGATATTAGTAAACTACAAAAGACAAAATATCTGCTATTTACTTTATCTCCTATATATCCGTTAACTAATTGTCCTATTGCATATGCCCAAAAGAAAAAACTGCCTATTAAGCCTGCATTTGTTTTACTTAAATTTAATGTATTAATCATTTTAGGAAGAGCAATAGCTAAGTTTGCCCTGCCTAAATAAGCTAAAGCATAAGCAAACCAAGATATTATAAATATCTTTTTCTGCCAATAAGATAATCTATCCAAATAAACAACCTCTTTCATATTATATTTACCTCTATAAATATATTCTATATTCCTTAAAATGCCCAAACTGGTGGATATTTATCTACTCTAATCTTATTAATAGACTTTATTTTTACAGATTTATAAAAAACATTCTCCTCATTAACATATTTATTTAAATTTTCTTTATGACCCAGTCTCCTAATCATACTCCATTCTCTTCGTTTAGGATGTCTATTAAAAGTATCCCAAAAGCATAGACCATCTGCACCATTCTCATAATAATTTATAGCCTTTTCAAGATATTGACTTGGCTTCATACTTCTTGGCATTACTTCAAGATATAATTTGCATTTGCTGCCTTTCACTAAATCATTATAATAATTTATATCTACTTCTTTTCCTTCTTTATGGTCAATTTGCCAAGGATATGCAACTAATTCATCGACTAAATCTTTTTTTAACCAACTGTTTAAATCAAGTCCATAAAATAAGTTTTCTTTTTTATTATTTAATACATGTGCAGAAATTTTAATATTATTGTCCAGGTGTTTTCTTAAATCGGACATAAAATTAGTCATAAATTTAGCTCTATATCTTAACCATTTAATATTATCCTCATCAAGTAAGCGAGGATCTTTACCTGTTTTTTTAATAAAACCCTTAACCAAAGGTTCTTCATAAAGTAAAAATGGACCACCCCTATTAAACAACAAACTAATTCCATCTGGTTGATAACTTGCAATTTCCATTAACAATTCAATCATTTTATCCTGTACTCCTTGATATGCATAACTCATTCTTGTAATTTCAATACCATTTCTATCCATACATCTCCAATTCGGATTATTTTTATAAAATTGGCCAGTAAAAATCTCATCCCATGGCGCGTTGCAAGCGAAAGCTCCCATTCTAAGACTAATATATATTTTTAGATTAATCTTTTTAGAATATTTAATTACTGTTTTTATCGGATTAATATTCTTTTTATTTAATATATTTAATGATTCATAAATATTTCGATCACCAGGCCTGGGAAACGCTTCAACATTCGCACCAAACATTTCCCCCACTTTTGTAGGATATGTACATACATCAGCTCCAGTACCCATACACCAATATAATTTTTCAAAATCAGTATCTTTATAAGGTATAATGTCTTCTATAATATCTTCTTCACTAACTGGTTTCTTTTTATAAAATATACCAAAACCATCATTCATCCCTATTAAACGTTTAGTCTTCGGATCATTTCTGTTTTCAATAACTTTTCTTCTTTCTTTATCAGTTAAAGGAATTATTTTAATGTAAGCAATATATGTCCCTCTTTGCATACCTCCTTCAGGATGTGAGAAGTATATATCTTGATCTTCCAAATCAGCATATTTCCAAAATACTTCATCAATTATAGGGAAATTGAGTCCACCTACTTCTGGGGTAATTAACTCTCTTGAATCATCATAAGATAATCTCACTTTGATTCCATCGGACATAACTCTTCTTGTAGGTCCATAGATACCTAAAAAAACTGCATGCCATCCTTTTTTATTTAAATTGTAATATATTTCAGGTACCTTCGCTTCTGGGCTAGCTGCTAACATCTTTCCCGAAAGTCTTTCTGTTTCATAATCTATAATTCGCCATTTATCCTTACTAAAATTATTATGAAATACAGTATTTGGTTTACATTTGTCTAAATCTGTAATATATACAGCATCATTTGTAAAGTTCATCAAGTTTACACTCCTTTTGGTATTATAATAATTCTCTTTCTTTTAAAAATTTTTTTAATTTTATTATTTCTTGTTTACTCATGTTATAATAGGGGGGTCTACGCCACCTTGAAGTAATATTGAAGATTTCCATTGCTCCATGTATTAATGCATCAAAATCAATTCCTAAATCTCTACTCAAATTTAACAGAGGAATATCATATTCCTTTATAATATCTGCCGCCTCATTAAAATGTTCTTTTGAAATTCTATCCCAATATTTATGTGCAATCATAGGCTTAAATGACATGTAAACAGAAAGATAACCGTCAACACCATAAAAATGATTATCAAGATGGTTCTCTTTTCTCCCACCTGATAATAAAGGGATTTTTCTGTCAACTATTGTAGCAAGTCTACGACCATAACTTCCTGCAGTATCATCTTTTATTGCTACAATATTATTTTTATTTTTAAGTATTTTTTTAACTGTTTCTAAAGGTACGGGTCTATTTTCTAAAGCTGTAACAATCATTACTGGAATTGTTTTTGAAATCTCTTTAAAATGATTATAAAGAGTATTAGAATTTGAAGATTTTGCCCAATCAGGTGGTAACACCATGTGTATATCAACACCAATTTTTTTAGCATATCTTGCAAATTTTTTAGCCTTATTTGTCCACCATCCTCTTTCTGCTGAAACAACTATTGCTCTTCCTGCAGTTTGTTCTACAACTGTTTTGGTAACATTAGCAACTTCTTGATCTGTTAAAACAGTATATAAACTATCACCATTAGTAAGTAAAACAGTTTTTGTCTCTCCTTCTTCGATGATAAAATCCGTATAATTACGTAATCCATTATAGTCTATGCTTCCGTCTTTGTTAAAAGGAGTTTTTATTGATGCTATAGGGCCGGTCAGCGCTTCTCTTGTTTCTTCTATAGACAACATTTTATTCACAACCTTTTATTAAAATTGTTCTTTCTATAATCTCCGGTATATTAAGTTTTATTTCTAAATTATTTACATGGATATTCCTATTGATAAAAATCCCCTTCTCTACCCTGCCAAGAAAAATTAGATCTCCTTCATAAAATTCTATAAACCTTTTCATCTGTTTTATAACTTCTTCAACCGAAAATAGTAATTTGTTCATATTAAATCTATATTTTTCAATTTTTTCTTTAATCAATATATTAAGTTCAACTTCGTATTTCCTTATATCATTATTCTTTAACATTTGATTGAGTGGGCTAACTAATTTGGTTCCATCCCAGTAGTAACCATAATATGTATTAACTATAATATCTCTTGAGGTAGGATTATTACAATCATTTACAAGTTGATTTGTCCAAATAGCAAAATTTACTCCATAATCAACCTTATTGTTTTTATTAATAATACCAAATAATTCTGGATATATTTCAAAATCCTCCATTCCAGCAGGTATTATGAATTCTTTTGTGCTATTTACAACAGTATTAGGTATTGGAAATAATCTTGGATATTTTCTCACTGGCAGATTAGAATTCATTAAAGAAGATTTACTATTATAATCAATCATATATACATTATTATTCATCTTGCCCACCTCGAATATCATTTATATTTAACCTCAAATCTCCAAGCTTTTCCGCCTTGACTTCTATATAAGATCCAGGGGGATAATAATCCCAATGCGAATAACCATCATATCCAATAGAACCAGAGGAGATCATATCACCGGGTTTGAGTGTTACAAAATCACTAAGAAAAGATATTGTGGCTGCAAAATCAAAAAGCAAAGCACTACTATGCACTTTTTCTACTGTTCTTATTTGTTTTCTTTTTTCCCGAGCAAATACCCAAAGATTATCAGGATTAATACTATCATCAATAGTTATCCATGGGCCTATAGGATGTGGAGCCTCCAGATTACCAAAAAAACCTGTGTAAAAAAATGCATCCCAGATTACCTTTTCACTCTCTTTTACCATCCAATCTTTCATTTTTCCTATTGAACTTCCTCCATGGTCTATTAACATTGTATATCCAGCTATGTGATCATATGCTTCAGTTGGCCTAATATTTTTTCCTTCTTTCCCAATAACAACAACTAACTCAGGATTCCAACCTGCATTTAATCCGGATTTAATTGTAAACGTACTTTTATGTCCGACATTTGCATGAGGAAATCTAAGTTCAAAGACAGGATTGTTTGGTAACTCTAAGTTTAATATCCTCGAATGCAGACAAGAGTTACCTCTTTGAGTGAATAATCTGGGATTATTAAATATAGGTGGTAACCAAGAACTTTCCTTTATTTTATTCACACAATCCTTTAACATATTATCTGATTTATTATATTCATCTAGTATTTTATCCATAAACTTATAATCATTATTATATTTTTTATTTAAAAATTGCTTTAAATTATTTCCTGGATAAGGTAAACTTAGTCTTTCAGCAGCCTTTTTGATATCAATCCATTTATCCTCTAGTATTATTCCATAAGAAATTTTATCATTGTATCTAAAAGTACCTAATCTCATATATTTTAGACCAGATTAAAAATCTGGTCTTAGCACCTCCTTAATTTAATTAAAATGCCCAGCCAGGAGGATAACGGTCAACTCTATAACCCCCTAATTTTTTAAGCTTTATTGACTTAAAATATACTCCTTCACCATCATCCCAGTTATTAAGTTCTTCTTTGTGTCCTAATCTTCTAATCATACTCCATTGCCTCAAAGCAACATGCCTTGTATTGGTATCCCAAAAGCATAGACCATCTACACCCTTCTTATACAAATCATTGGCTCTTTCCCTATACTCATTTGGCGTCATGTTTCTAGGTAACAAATCTATGTATAATTTGCAATTTGTATTTTTTACTAGATTAATATAATAATTAATATCAATATCATTATTTCGCCAAGGATATGCAATAATTTCATCAATATAACCTTTGTTTATCCATGTACTTGGATCAAAACCATAGAATAAATTTGATTTTTCATTATTAAATAGATGAACAGATATTTTCAAATTATTATCTAATTTTCTTCTTACTTTTTTCATAAAGTAATTAAAAAATTTCGCCCTATAATTTAACCACTTATGATCTGCCTCTGATAACTCTCTAGGATCTTTATTATATTCTTTTATAAAACTTTGCACTAATGGTTCTTCATATAAAATATAAGGTGCACCTCTATTAAACAAAAGACTAATTCCATCTGGTTGATATGAAGACAATTCTTTTAATATTGAAATACAATGATCTTGGACTTCCTTATAAGCATAACTTAATCTACTAACTTCACTACCATCTCTATCCCTACATCTTAAATTAGGATTGTTTTTATAAAAATCACTTGTAAAAATACCATCCCATGGAGGATTACATGCAAATGCTCCCATCCTTTGGCTTAAATAAATCTTAATTCCTATATTCTTAGCGTATTCAATAGCAGTTTTCATACTATCTATATCTTTACTTCTTAATATTTTCATCGATTCTGCAATGTCTCTATCACCTGGCCGGGGGAAAATCTCAAGATCTTCACCATATACTTTCCCCACTTTAGTAGGATATGTACAAATATCACCACCAGAACCCATACACCAGTACAATTTTTCAAAATCTGTATTACGATATGGTTCAATATCCTCTAATATTCCTGTTTTACTATCTACTCTCTTCCAATAATATAGACCATGAGCATCATTCATACCTATTAATCTTTTATTATTATTGTTCTTTCTTTCTTGTTTGATTTCTTTAACTTCATTATCTGTTAATTTTACTAATTTAATATATGCTATATATGATGTCATTTTTTGATGACCATCATTTTGATGTTTAAATATTATATCCTGATCTGTAAGATCAGAACTTTTCCAATAAACCTCATCAATTGAGTCTGATAGCCATCTGCCTTTTTCAGCTTGAACAAATACAGTTGTTTGGTCATCCTTCAATTTTACACGTATACCATCTCTTAATTCAGGATCAGATATTGTATATAATCCAAGAAAAATTTTATACCATCCACTTATATTTAAAGGTAAAAAAAGATCTGGTACTACATTTTCAGATTCCGCCATTAACATAGTTCCTTTTATCTCTTCAGTTTCATAATCTATTGCTCGCCATTTATATCTTTCAGGTTCTTTAGATATAGCTGACTGTGGATTACATCTATTTAAATTTGTATAGTACAAAACTTTATTTTGCAATTTTATTCACTCCATTTAACCTTTTTTAGACTTAGGATCCAATGCATCTCTTAATGCATCGCCAATAAAATTGATACTAATCACTGATAAACCTATTAATATTCCTGGAGGCAACCATAACCATGGTCTGCTTTCTAAAGTTGTTAAACCTCTAGCTTGATATAAGATGTTACCCCAACTGGGAACTGGCACAGGCACCCCAAGTCCAAGAAAACTTAATCCTGCCTCAAGTAATATAGCGCTTGCAAGCCCCATAGTTCCAGCTACAATTATAGGCGCTATTATATTAGGTAATATATGTCTGAATAATATTCTAAAAGTTTTAGATCCTAAAGCTCTAGCACTCATAACAAACTCTCTTTCTTTTACAGCCAACACTTCTCCTCTAACTAATCTGCAAATGTTAGTCCATCTAGTTAGTCCAATAACAATCATAGTATTATATATACTTGGTCCTACTACTGAAACAATTGTTATTATTAATATTATTACAGGAAAGGTCATAACAATCTCTGTAAATCTCTGAATAACATTGTCGACTATGCCACCAAAATATCCAGAAATAATACCTAATATAATTCCTATTGTTAAATATATTGAAACTGAAACTAGTCCCACTGATAATGATATTCTACCCCCGTATATTAATCTACTCAGTACATCTCTCCCAGCCATATCAGTTCCTAATAAATTTTCTGAATTCGGGGAGGCTCCTCTATTAAAAATATCAGTTTTATAAGGTTCAAGGGGGAAAAATAGGGGAGCAAAAATAACTATAATGATTAATAAACTAATAATCGTTATTCCTAGCAAAGCTAGTTTATGTTTTCTAAAATTATGCCAAAAACGATTTTTATATTTATTCATATTTTATCCCCTCTCTTAATATCTTATTCTAGGATCAACAATGGCATAACAAATATCAGCTAATAAATTTGATAGTAAAACTATTATTGCAATCACAAGACTAACACCCATAATTACTGGATAATCACGTTGAGTAACCGCTGTCATAGCCAATAGACCTATACCAGGAATTGCAAATACTGTTTCTATTATAATAGAACCTCCAAAAACTGCTTTTAATTGGAGACTAATTATAGTTACTATAGTAATCATGGCATTTCTTAAAGCATGTTTGAAAATAACCGTTCTCTCTTTAAGTCCTTTCGAGCGAGCAGTAGTTATGTAATCACAGTTCATAACCTCAAGCATACTAGAACGAGTGTATCTTAAATACACCGAGATACGTGCCCAACCCAAGGCAAAAGCAGGCAGAATCAAAAACTTTAATCTTTCTAATGTTGCCGGGCCAATACCATATGGTGGTAATAAATCTATTTTTAATGAAAAAATATATATGGAAAGAAGCCCCACAAAGAAACCTGGTATTGATATACCTAAAAATGCAAAAACTGTTAAAGAATAATCCGTTAGGGTATATTGCTTTATTGCTGAAATAACTCCCAATGGTATTCCAATTATAATAGCAATAATAACAGATAGTCCTGCAAATTGAACAGTCGGTCCTATACGCCTTATAATTCTTTCTAATACAGGCTCATTAGTTCGATAAGAATAACCCAAATTCCCTTTCATTAACTCTTTTAACCATATGAAATATCTTATATATACCGGCTGGTTTAACCCAAATTTCTCTTTGAGGGCTTCAATATTAGCAGCAGAAGTCATAGTTGAAGGATCTATCATAGCATCTACTGGGTCACCGGGGGCAAGATTTATAATAACAAAGGTTAATATTGTAATTCCAATTAAGACTGGTATCATAAACAATAATCTTCTTATTATATATACAAACAATTATCCTTACCTCCCATCTTAAAATATAATACTAGGCAGGTCATTTTATCCTGCCCAGTATTGAAAACATTATTCGCTTAAAGTCCAATCTTGAATATCATTCCATGTTTGATAGTTGAAAGTACCGCTTAATTTAAGATTATTATTTAATCCCCAAAGTCCGGCTTCCATAACAATTGGTACTGCAAAAACTTGTTCATTTAATATTTCTGATGCTCTTCTATATATTTCAGTTAATTTTTCTTCATCTGTTTCATAAGCTGCTTCTTCAATTAGACGATCTAGTTCTTCGTTAGAATAACCTGCATTATAACCACCTGGATAATAATTTTCTGATTGATAAAACCCTTTTAAATGATCATAAGGCATAGCAGTCATACCAGAAGGTAACCAACATAAATTCCATTCTCTTGTTTTATAAAATTTCTCTATAAATGTAGGTCCATCAACAGGCAATACTTTTACATCTAGACCTACTTCTTTTAGTTGTTGTTGAATAACTGCTGTTATAGTTGATTCAGGACTCCAAGTCATATATTCTACTTCTCTAGAAAAATCCCAATTCATGTCTTCTAATAACTCTCTAGCTTTTTCCGGATTGTATTCATATCTATTTAAATTTTTGCTTGCATATTTTTCATTAAACCACTGATGAACTTGTCTACGACCTAAACCTTCCATTAATTCGGAATGAATTGCATCAATATCTAAAGCATATGCTACAGCTTGTCTGAATCTCTTATCAGGAAATGCTTTTTGTGACACTCCTACTTGATCCACTACAGCATCTAATGTTTCCATAAATTTCAAGTTTTCTTCTTCTTTAACTCTTTCAATGTCATCTCTGCTAATTGAGGCAATATCTAGATTACCTTTAATTAAACTAATTAATGCAACCCCTTCTTCCTTAATAATTTCTAGTTTTATTTTGGCAATATTAGGTTGTCCTCTAAAATAATCTTCATTTTTGTCAAAGAGTATATACTGTCCAGGTTTATAATCTTCTATATAATAAGGGCCTGTACCAGGATAAGGTCTTTCAGTAACAAATTTACTCTTTGGCCAATTCGCTGGATCAATGTCTTTAACTACATGTTCAGGAACTATATAGAGCCCACTAAGTGATTGTAAAAATCTTCTTGTAGAAAATTTAGTAGTAAATTGGACTGTATATTCATCAATTTTTTTAATTCCAGAAACTTCATTTGCACTACCATCAGCATATTCACTTGCTCCTACAACAAGTTCTTTTAAAGCTTCAGCACTTTTACCTTTAACATCAAATATATATCTTAAAGTAAACATAACATCTTCTGCATCAAATTTTTGGCCGTCCTGCCAATCAACATTTTCTCTAAGATTAAATGTCCAAACCTTACCATCCTCACTTACATCCCAGCTTTCGGCCAAGTCTGGCATTACCTCAAATTCGGAATTATAAGTTACCAAACCACTGAATGTCCATCGAGCTGCCATAGTTTGTACACCTTGAATAAGGTTAAATAAATTAAAATTTTCTGGTCTTTGGTGCCATCCAAAATTAAGAACTTTATCTTCAGCCAAAACAATTCCTGAACTTAACATTACAATTAACAACATTGTTATCGAGGTAACCATTATTTTCTTTTTTAGCATTTATTCTCCTCCTTAGGATTCTTATTAATCTAGTTAGTATTATTCGTGATTATATAAGTATAACCACCACCTTTCATTAATAATTTTAACCGCCACTCATTGTCATAAAAATTGTAATGGTATCTTCTGATTTTAGAATATAATCTTTATTTATAATTTCATCATCTAATATAATATTCACTATATATCTATCTGAATTTGGATTACCATTGGGAAAAATATTATTTTTAAATTTTTCACCATATTTATCTGCCAAATACTTTAGAAGTTGTTTAATAGAATAATTTTTTGGAATATTTATAATTTCATCTTTTTTATTAATAATAGTGCAAAAGGGAGGTAGATATTTTACTTTTATTTTCATTATTTTATACCCAAATCACTTAATTTTTTATTGGTGGGTTTACCAAAACCATCCCAACCCCTTAACTCATAGTATTTTAATAGCGTTTCTTCAAAAGGTTCAGGAATTTGATTTTTTCTAAAACCTTTTTTACCGGGTTCAAACATTTTTGCGGGAAGTCCATCATCTTCTATATCAATACCATCTTCAACATTAATCTGCCTTTGTAAGTTTACTATTCTTTCTCCAACTTTCATTAATTCTTGAGGGGTCATATTTAAACCCGTTGCATAATTAAATAATTTTGTAGTCTCAGTTAGTGACATCCCCTGAACAGGTATGAATATACAAATTACTAAAGAATCATGTAGAGCAGCAATATCTTGAAATAAAGCTGTTATTTCTGCTTTTCCTTCCATAGTAAACCTTTCAGGTGTCTGGTCAAAACCCATTTCAGGTATTAACATAGTTCCTCCTTCACCCACATGAGGATAACCTCTTAAATGACAAGCCCCTCTTGTACTAGTAGCATAATTAATTGCAAGAGTAAAGTAAGATCTAGGATCATGGGCTGGAAAATCTAGGTTTTTTACTTCAACAGTAAGTCTTTCAGCTGCTTCACCTATTTTTTTAGCAGCAGGTCTTATTCCTCCAGCAAATATTGCACCAAATCCCTCTTTCCCTCCTATTTGTTTTAGCATTTCTAATAGATAATCACCATTTCCCCAATTAGCTTTCAACCCATCTAAATCTTCTTGATTTAAAATACCCTTTTCATAACATTCCATTGTAAATGCAATATAAGAACCAGCTGAAATAGTATCCATACCTAGACGATTGCATAAATCATTGGCTTTTGATATTACATCTAAATCGTTAATCAAGCAGTTTGATCCCAACATACCAAGAGTTTCATATTCTGCACCTGCACCTTCTATTTTTTTTCCTTTATATCTGAACTCAACATGTCTATGACATCCCACTGGACAATACATACAAGGCCACGACTTGGCATTTAACTTATCTGTGAAATTAGGTGCTCCTATTTCTTCAGCTCCTTTTTCCCATTTTGATCTTGTCCAATATTTGATTGGCAAATCTCCTACCTTTTCACAAGAAGCTAGTGTTACAGCAGTTCCATGAGCTGTAAAATTATCTTCAGAATTTATTCTTAATCTTTTAAATAACTTTTTACTTAGACTTTTTAATTTTTCGGGTTCAGCCAAAGGAACTTTATTAGTACCTGAAATTGCAATTGCCTTCAATTTTTTAGAACCTAATACTGCTCCAAATCCACATCTACCTGCAAAACTATGTTCATCAGCAACAATACAACCAATACCAACTCCATTTTCTCCAGCAGTACCAATTGTAGCCACACTAATCTTTTCATTTCCTATTTCATTTTTTATAAGCCCTACAGTTTCAATTGCATCCTTACCCCAGTAATTTTTTGCTGATTTTAATTCCACTTGATCATTATTTATATATAAGTAAAGCGGTTCAGGAGATTTACCTTCAATAATTATCATGTCATATCCAGCATTTTTCATTCTAACTCCCCATTCAGCACCTGCAGTTGTAACCCCAAATGTATTAGTTAAAGGTGACCGTGAAACAACAGACCATTTCGCACCTCCAGGTAATACATAACCCTGAAATGGCCCAGTGGCAAATATAACTTTGTTATCTTCAGAAAATGGGTTAGTCCCTGAAGGTACTTCATCATAAAGATATTTTGTGGCTATCCCAGAACCACCAATATACTGATGAAATAATTCTTCTGGTATGTTTTCTTTAATAATTTCTTTTTTTGTTAAATTTACTCTTAATAGCTTCCCCCAAACAGATTTCAGCACATTATCACTCCTTTCACAAACTAAATTAATGAATGCTCTTTTAAAATAGACTCAATTTTTTCTTTTTGTTTTTTGTTTAATTTTCGCACTGGATTCATTACATATTCATCACAAATATTTAATAATTTAAATGCATAGTGATATCCTGCAAATAGATCTCCAAAAAATTGTATTTCCATTAAACTATTTAACTGATTTTGAAGTTTCTTTAATTGTTCGGTATTTTGAGACTTACCTGCCTGATATATTGAAACTAATAACTTTGGATCAAAATTAGTACCAATAACTGCTCCATCAGCCCCCCATGCAATTGCTTCTCCGAATGATTTTTCATCTCCGGAATAAATTCCAAATTGATGATCTTTAAATTTATTTATGAAAGCAATTGTTTCACTAAAATTTCCTCCACTATCTTTTATTCCTATAATATTCTTTTCTTTACTCAATTCATAGACTAATTCTGGAGTAAATTTAAATCCTGTATATCCAGGATTATTATAAATAAATAATGGAAGAGCAACACTATTTGCAACTAACTTATAATGTAATTTTATTTGCTCTATGGTAAAATTGAAATAATATGGAGGTGCTAATACCACTGCATCAGCTCCCGCCTTTTTTGCTTGAATACCTCTTCTAATAGCCAATTGTGTAGATGTATCTGATATACCTACTAAAACTGGCAACTGCCCATTATTTTCTTCTGCAACAGGTTTAACAATATCTTTTACTTGATTAGGACCAAAAAATCCACATCCACCCATAGAACCAAGAACAAATAACCCATGAACACCAGAATCGATAAAATACCGAGTCATGTTTTTTAATCCTATAATATCTATTTCTTTTTCAGATTTTGTTGGAGTTCCCATTGCTGGAATAATTCCTTTAATAATTTCCATTTTTATTCCTCCAATATCCATAAAGTATTAGCAATCCAATTTGCAAACTGTACTGTTACATCAATTCCCCCATCATAGGGTTGTTCTTCTAAACTATTGAAAGCTCCTTTATAAAAAAATCTTCCATCCGAAGCTTGTAAAGAACATAATAAATCCGCAACTTTTATTGAACCTTCTCTATATTTTTCTTTTTTTGTGGCTTTATATAATAATGCACTACCCCAGCCAAATTTATGGCAAAAGCCATATTCAAAGAAGTCATCATTTGCTTCTAATGCATAATCAAAATGTTCTTCTGCAGCTTTTAAAAATCTAATATCACCAGTATAAAGAAAATATTTTACAAAAAATATAATTAATAATCCATGTCTATATGTTGACATTTCAGCTTTTTTACCTACACTTAAAGCAAAATTAGCTTCTTCTTCTTTTGGATAATCTGATATTATTCCTTCTTCAGTATCCCATTGCCATAAAAAACGATTATCTAAATCAGGTTGGGACTTATAAAGATTAATCAAATAATTACCTATCTGCCTGACGGTATTTTCTCTTTTAAACTTAATTCCTGCAATACCTAATATAGAAGTACTGTCAAAATCTATTCGACCCTTACCTTGTTGACGATCTTTTTCTTCACCAAATATTCCTCCTGTTTTGGGATCTTGATATGTTAAAGCATAGTTAAAAGTTTTATTAGCAATATCATCTCGACCCCATATTTCTGATGAGATTGTAACCCATGCTTGAGGATATGGTTTCATATTATCCCATACGCCTTTTGGTAATATTAATTCACCATTTTCTTTTAAGTAATTTTTTTTAATATATTGAAGACAAGTATTGGCATCTCTTCCCATTCCTGCCGCTCTATAAAAAACAGGAGCAGTATAATAACCCAAAAGTGAAGAACTTCTTTTTAAAGATCCATCCCCTTTTCTTTGTTCTTTAAGCCATATAGCTGCTTTATCTATAGCATTTTGATATTTTAACATTCTTGCATCACTCATTTTTTTCACCCTTTCAAAAATTTAATTTATATACATTTCGGGGTCTCCCACGATCACCAGGTTGTTCAACTCCAACCTTCTCACAAGCATCTCCTTTTATTAATTTATTAATAGTTCTATTTGAGGTTCGCAAACTTACTTTAAGATATTTTTTTAAATCCTGAGCAGTAAAATTATCCCTTTGTAATTTTTCAAGTATATTTTTGATCTGAGTTAATTTTGTGATACTTAAGTTTGTTTTTTCAGAAACTTTAACTAATTTTTTATTATTACTTTTAAGATTATATTTTAAATCTTCTCCTTTACGTATGGGACCTATCACTTCTTTTTTGGAATTTATTAAATACGCTACTCTTTCTTTGCTCTCTTTAGCTAAATCTAAAGCTTGTCTAGCATTTTCTTCAGCCTCTATAGCATTAGTTCCCATTCCTATACCAACATTGATAGCAATTGAAAGTTTCTTTTCTATTTTGTCTATCATAGGAATTTTAGTATAATTATTTGTATAATCCTTTAAAGTTCCTTTTGTTATTAGAATAATAAACTCGTTATCTTCAGTTGGCAAAACAGATGCTAAGTAATTTCTTGAAAAGTTTAACAATTCTTGATGTAAAGCTAAATATTTTTGTTTTTTTTCTATAGCAGATAAAGTTTTATCTGACATAGAATATCTACTTATACTGATGACTTGAATAATTATCTGATTGCTCTCAGCCAAATTTATTTCTCTTACATTTAAAATAAACTGAAAAGTACGTTTCATTGCATATACTGTTGGAATTATTCTTATGACAGGAATATTATATTGTTTCAAAGCACTATATACAGATTTCACACCAGTTATAGCTCCACAAGTTTTATTGGATTCATACAATTTTTTATGGAAATTTACATACTGATTATGAGAATATTCAGCAAGTTCCGTCTTGTTAATATATGTATGGGAATAATCCAAACCTAGTTCTTTATAATTACTATAAATATCTTCCTCTCCTAATGAATCGATACTTACATTTGTAACATCGATGTTCTTATGTACTCTCATTACAAAAAGTGCTTTATATAATGCTGTACCTAAAATTGGATAATAAAATAGGTATTTCTTAGTTACATTATCTTTTATCATTCTATAATAAGGTATTGGCCCAGTGAACAAATAACCATCAGTTTGATCTTCATATTCTTTTACTAATTCTACTGCCTGATCTAGATTTGAACCTAATTTTTCTTTATAAGGTAACTTTAAAGGTTTTATAACATTAAATTCTTGGGCTATTTTATAACTTTTATCTACTAAATCTTGTGGCCCAATTATAGATAGTCTAAACACTTATCTCACCCCCCTCTTTGTTTATTTAATATTAATTACACTAGTTGTAACTCTATTTAATTTTTTTCCATCAATTTCTATTCCAAATCCAGGTTTATGATTTAATTTTATTTTCCCCTCTTTATTTAAAGAAAAATCATCTTTAATAATATCATTATTATAATACTCCAACGGTGGTATTATATCGGAAGGTAAAGTAAAATTTGGTAAAGTTGCAACCGCTAAGCTATAAGCTAACCCTACTCCTGATTCATGCATGCCTCCACACCAAATAGGAATATCATTTTCTTTACAAATATTATGTATTTTTATGGTCTCATTTATACCTCCAACTCTTGAAGGTTTTATATTAATTATTTTACAACTTTTTAATTTTATGGCAGTTTTCACATCATCAATTGAATGTATACTTTCATCAAGACAAATTGGAGTACTTATTTCTTTTTGTAAAAGAGAATGGTTATATAGATCATTATAATGTAATGGTTGTTCTATCATCTCCAGCTTATAACTGTCCAGTTCTTTTAAAATATCCAAATCTTTAAGGGAATAGCCAGCATTACAATCTACAGAAAGTTTGATATTACCAAATTCTTTCCTTACAGATTCTATTATTTTAATATCCCACCCTGGAGTTATCTTAAGTTTAATTCTATTATAACCATTATCTAATGAATCATATATCTTTTGAAAAATCTTACTCTCTTCTTCATTTATCATTCCGATACTATTACCACATTCAACTATATCTTTATTACCCCCTATGTATTTATATAGAGGTTTATTATTATATTTAGAAAATAATTCCCATAAGGCCATCTCTATTGAAGCTTTAGCAAATTCATTATCCCGTATGTGAGTAATTTTTTTTAAATAATCATCAATAGATTCTATATTAGCACCAATAATTGCTGGCCCAATTACTTTTTTTATAATATATCTTGCTGAACCAATGGTCTCTTGCGAATAATAAGGTCCTAATGTAGGACAACTTCCCCAACCAATTCCATAATCTGTATATATTTTTACTAATAATAGTTCTCTGGTCTTGAATTGACCATAGTTAGCTTTGAAATGATATTTATTTTTTAATTTAAATGTAATTAATTCTATCTCATTGATTTTCATTTAACAGCCACCCTTCAAAATTTAGTTTCCATTCTATGGAGATTTTTCTATTTTAAGTCATGTCTTTAATGTGTCTTTAAATATATATTCTTTGCTTCTTGAAATTTTCCTGCTTTTTTTCATAATTTTTTTACAATTTTTAATATTTTTAATTTTTGTTGTCTATTTATACTCATTTTATTAATTAACACTCATTAATATCTGAATTATATATAACAAAAAAAGACTATAGCCAAAATTTATAGGCTATAGTCGTCTCACAATTTATCTTTTTATACTTTGACATACTGATTTAATAATGTAATATTTAAAACTTAATTAATGTATAAATCTATGTATTTATTATAATATTATCAAGTTCTCTTTTAGGAACATGGTGAATACCATTTTCATCACGCCAATATTTAATATCTCCATCAGTAGGAAGATTTTCAATTTTTATTTCTTCGGCTGGCATTCCCAAAGCTATAACATATAATAATCTATGTTTTTTTTCTATATTATATATACTTCTAATTGCTTCTCTATTAATGGATCCTAATATACAACCATTTATATTCTTTTCAGTTGCTCCTAAGAGAATAGTCTGCATTGCAATTCCTGCATCTGTTTCAAAATTATTGCTAATATTTTGATCCCCTAAAACAAGAATATAGGCCGCAGGACGTTCGCCTTTAACAGGCCCATCCCAATCTTTTAAATATCCTGCCCAATTTAAATGAGGAAATATTTTTTTTGTATCATCTTTTTTATTTAATATAATATATTTTAAAGGTTGTTTATTAGCCGATGATGGTGATAGTCTAGCTAAATTGATAATGTCCTTTATAATTTTATTTGAAATACCTTTTTGTTCTTTAAACTTTCTATAAGAACGATTCTTTTTCACTAAATTTTCTAACATATAGCTTCCTCCTACTTTTTTATTTTATATTTTAAAATTAACTTAACTATTTATCCTTTAATTTGTTCTTGATCTTAGTTTAATTTTAATATCAAGATAACTTAATAACTTTTCCATTTAATATTCTTACTAGCTTATGGTAACTACTGTGTCTTATTCACAGTAATTTCACACTGCATCTATATTCATAACTTTCACTTACTATCTCAGGTGTATGTTTCTCTGCAGTAAATAGTCATAACATATTTAATGAAACGCTTAAACAAGTTCATGTCTCCCAATAGATCCAACTTTGCAAGTAAATATTTCGGCTACATACTATGATTTTCTTTAAGTTCTTTAGTTTTTTAACTCTTCATCAATTAAATCACTATTTTTAGTTTTCTTATCGTAACTTTCGATTTTAGACTTAGAAATAATTTTATATACTATTTCTTAGATAAAAATTTATTTTCAATTAAAATAAATGTAATAGGAATCCAAATTTAATGCTCAACTACTTTCTCTTAAGCTTTTTCTAATAAATATAAAATAAAAGGTTTATCTGTTTCTTTTATATAAAAAAATTTTCTCAATCAAATATATAACTGTTCTTTAATAAAATCCACACTTATTTTTGATTTATTAATACTTTGTATATTTTAGGATAACCATATTGTTTTTTGATTATTATTATATTTTGATCTCATAAAATCTCCCTGTATCCTAATGTTGACTAACTCCTATATTTAAGACTTCAAGGCGTAAATAATAATATCTAGTTTTTATATTAGAATAAAATACCATTTATTACTTATAGATTATAATTTTACTGTAAAAATAGCAAACTACTAGAATATAAATTTAAGATACCGGTTTTAACAATAATTTCAATTCTACTATTTGATGAGCAATTATTTTCATAGTAAAAATTATATTATTATTAAATGATTTATCCAAAATATATTTTTTAAATTTATCTTGTCCATTATTCACAGTACTTCTCTATTTTTTCGAGAAAAATAACAAACGTAAGTTATCCAGTATACTTTGTGTTCTTAAAGATAATAATTACTTTATTCATTTATTACATTTTATATAATAATATCCTAAATTTCACCTATAATCAATCCAATAACAGCTCCGTTTACAATTTTAAGAACAATATTTTCTACTAATAATGTTTCAATAAATAGTTTTAAAATCGCTTCTATACTTATCCTACTAACTATTAATAATAATATCTCATCCTGTTGGTAATTGCAGTATATACTATTTTAATAAACTCAAATTTATTACCTGATATAAAAAGGGTCATTTCAGCACTAAAATTGTTATATAAAAATTTTCTCACTAAACTCATTACATCTATCACTAATTAATAATTAAAAGAACATTGCCGTTTATACTTTATAAATATTATGGTTCAATATTATTATCTGCAGGCATAAAAATTTAATAATACTAGATTTCACTTAGTTTGAAACTTCACAGTTCTGATATGTATTTTTAAATACTTTACAGTTTTTTTATAGGTCAACGTGATTAATTTAGTAATCGCCATTGTCCAGAATAAACCCATAGTAGTTATTCCTAAAGAAAGGGAAATACTAACAAAGGGTTGTACCGGTATATCAATAAACCATGGATAGAGCAATTCCAAAAAGGCCCCACTTAAAAATAAAACTATCCCAGCAAAAGACAGAGATATGCCAGTAACAAACAAAGCAAAAAACCCAACTACCACGCCTAAATATGGCCCTAAAATAAACACCAGATTAGAAAAGCTCAATCTAAATATAGCAAGTATGGCTCTAAAAATTTTTCCACTTGAGGTATTATCTTCTGCTCTATTGATTATTACACTTGCCTTTACCCTCTTAGCTATTGATTTCGGATCGCCTAGAGATCTAGAGATCTCTTTCTCACTCTTGCCGTTGTCCAGATTCATAGAAAAATGGTTCTTATAGTCATTAAGTATATCTTTTTTCTCCTCTGAAGTTATCTCATCACCTAAGAAACTCTCTAATCTAGACAAAAAGACATCTTTATTCACACTCTTCACTTACCTTTCTTTTAATAAATTATTTACCCCATCAATAAGGACAAACCATACCCTCTGTGTGTCTTCTTTTATTTATATCACATCAACTGTTAGCCTATAATATATTTTCAGTACTTCTTTCTGAAGCTCCTATAGAAATTAAGTAACAAATTACTCTTTTTAAGATGATCTTTTTCATGGAAAAAGGCATTATTATATGTTTGTTTTTCTATCTAAAATAGACTATAACGCATTAACCACCGGAAAGATTTTAATAAAATAGTTTTTAAAGGTAAAATCTTTAAGTATAAAATTTGAAGGTACTGTTGCCTTTTTAAATTCTTTTTGACCTTGAGATCCAGTAAGGAAAACGACACTATTACCAATAAAACAAACAATTTCTAAACAGCCTCATTATTTTTCTCTTTGAAATTATGCTTATTTAAATTATTATTCTAATGGAAACATCAATTTTTGCACCATTTTCATCAATCGAAATTTCCAGAAAACTAGGTCTTACAGGTTTTTTTATTACCCTATTTCCAGACTCAACATACCTGTAATCGGACTTTTGAATTGTTAATAATAGCTCTTTCGCCTCTTCTATACTTATTTTTCTTTCATCAACCATCTTCAATACTCTCAAACGTTCTTCACTCATAGGGTCTCCTCCTTAATTTAATAAGTCTTTTACAATATTAGCAGAACCTATTTGCCCTTCATACAGAAGTTCAACTCCTTGTTTTACAATATTATCTCCCTTATTTTACAATAAATTATCTAAACCCCATTTCAACTAACTTATCACCTTCTATATTCAATATAACAAATTTTCAAATCCCGTCCCATGAAATTTTTCTGTTATATACATAATATCAATATTTATACAAAATTAGATCACCCATTATTATTAAAACAAGTCACCCTAATTAACTATATTTTAATTCTTTCATTAATACAGTGGAGTATGGAAATGTGGCTAGGTACTATATATTTTATGCCCAACGCCAAAATTTAACTGTAATTATAAAGGTAACAACCAACCATAAGGAAAGAACTAATAAATTAACAGCAAGCGAAAATTGACCCGGAATCCCTGTCATTACCTGACGTAATGAATCTGCCAGATATGTTAGAGGGATTATCTTAACTACCGGCTGCATAAAACTGGGCATCATATCAGCCGGAAAAAATATTCCCGATAAAAATATCATGGGCAGCTGAACAACCTGTGCCAAACCATTACCTGCTTCTATAGACTTGACAAAACAAATAAGCATATAACCAAAACTCACAAAAGTTAAGGAACCCAGAAATACCACCAAAAATATTTCTATAATATTGCCCTCTAGTGAAAAATCAAAAACAATAACTCCCAGGCTAATAATAATACCAGTCTGGACAAAGCCGACTAGAATTCTCAATAAAATCTCACTACTTAATATTGAACTCCTTGATAGGGGAGTTATACTCAATCCTCTTATTATTTTTCTTTCTCGTAGGCTTAAAAACTGTAGTGATCCAAAAAGCCCTAACTGCATTAAGGCCATAGCAAGTATCCCCGGTAATATGTAATTAAAACTTATTCCCTGTCCTTCCCCAGTGAAAATTAATCCAAATAAAAATATAAAACAAATTGGTAGAGCAAGTGTCCAGATAAGTCCACCTTTATCCCTTAATAATTCTTTTAAATTCGCTTTAAACATTGTTATAAATGATTTCATTCTCTAATCTCCTTCCCGGTAAGTTTTAGAAATAAATCCTCAAGTGTAGGTTTTCTTAAATTTAATTTCCTTATTGGTTTACCTGCTTTTTCTGAAAAGGCAAGGAGTCCAGCTATGGTCTGGACTGCATCAACTGTATAAAGAATTATGTTCTCATTTTTATCTAATTTCTGACCGGTAACACTTTCAAGAGAAGCCAATGCGCCTATCTCTTCTTCAATAAATGTTGTATTTTCAAACTCAATCATATCTACTTCAAAATGTTTTTCTATTAATTCAGCCGGCTTCCCTCTTACCAATACCTTCCCTTGATCAATAATTAAAAGTTGGTCACATAAATTTTCTGCTTCATCCATATAGTGAGTGGTCATAAAAATTGTTTTACCTAGTTGCTTTAATTTTTTAATTACTGACCAGACTTTTCTTCTGGACTGTGGGTCAAGGCCTGTTGTTGGTTCATCTAAGAAAATAATTTCTCCATTACTGACAATAGCTAACGCTACAGCTAATCTATGTTTTTGTCCTCCTGATAATGACTCAACATAATCATCATTTTTGGAGTTAAGTCCGACCATTTCAATTGCCTCTTTGATAGGAAAAGGATTATTATAAAAACTGGCAAATAATGAAACTATCTCTTTTACAGTTAATTTATCAAAAAGAGTAGGAGACTGTAATTGAACCCCTATTTTTTCTTGTAATTTTTCATTATCTTCTCCCGGGTCATAACCTAAAATATCAATCTGACCACTATCCCGGGAAATTAGACCAATCAAATTTTCTATTGTCGTGGTTTTGCCGGCACCATTGGGCCCTAGCAATCCAAAAATAGTCCCGGTTTCGACTTCAAAACTCATTCCATCAATCGCTTTTACATCTTCAAAATATTTGTATAAATTTTTTACTTTAACACATGTTTCGTTCATCCAGAACACCTCCAAAATATTTCCTGTTATATAAACATTAACATTATCCATAAAAAAAAGGATCACCCTTTCTAACTAAAACGGGTCATCCTAATTGACTATATTTTATTTTTGATTATAATACTTACTTGCTTTTTTTAAAAAAAGGTAAATAAAGAATAACTTATGATTCAATTAAACCTTTTTGCATAGCATAAAATGCAGCCTCAGTTCTACTATTTACATTTAACTTTTGAAAAATATGAGATATATGTGTCTTAACAGTGTTTTTACTGATATATAGTTTCTCAGCAATTTCTATATTACCTAAACCCTGACCAATCGCTTTTAAAACATCCACTTCCCTATCAGTTAAGGGTTCTATTAAATCCGAAAACTTTTCTTGATTATTATTTTCTGTTACATTCATATTGACTTTATTTAAAAGTGCTTCCTTAACCTGCTTGCCAAAATATGTTCCACCAGTCTGAACTGCTTTTATGGCTGCAGCTAGTTCATCAGGATTAGCATCTTTAATAAGATATCCTGCGGCTCCTGAATTAAGTAAAGAATATACTTTATCCCAACTACCATAACTGGTCAAGACTAGCACTTTAATATCCGGCCACTGTTCACATATTTTGCGAGTGGCTTCTCCTCCATTCATGCCTGGCATCTGCAAATCCATAATTACTACATCAACCTTATTATGCTTTTCTTGTAAAAAATCTAATACTTCCGTCCCATTAGAAAATTCTTCAACAATTTCAACCTGTTCATTCTTTTTAAAATATAGACATACTCCCTGGCGAAAAAAAGGATGATCATCAACTATAACCACAGATATCTTTTCCAATATACTCACTCCTTTACTTATCATTAATCTGCTTGAAAAATATCTTTAGATAATATCAAATATCACTCTGATTACAGTATCTTTTTTCGATGGTGATTCAATTTCTAATACTCCATGATTTTGAAAGGCACGCGTTTTCATATTTTCCAATCCATTACCCCTATTCTCATTACTTTTAAATCCCTTACCATTATCAGCAATTGTTAAAAAAACTTTACCCTTTATTTCCTTTAAAAAGACTCTAACTTGATCTGCTCCACTATGTTTTTGAACATTGGTTAAAGCTTCCTGAAGTATACGATAAACAGCTAGTTCCTGTTCAGGAGTTAACTTGTTTATATCATCAATATCATGACTCATCTTAATATTTACTCTATCAGAAAAAGTTTCACATTGAGTAATCAGAGCCTGACAGATACCTTTTCCCTCCAGTTGAGAGGGTTTTAATTCAGAAACCATATTTTTTAATTCCTGTAGACTTTCTTTAACTGAATCTTCCAGGTGATTTACAATATTTATTAAATCAGCAGAATCAAATTGCTCTCGAATTATTTGTCTTAGGGAATGAACACTATAATTAATACCATGAAGATTCTGCGAAATAGAATCATGAAGTTCCCGAGCTATCCTGTTTCTTTCCCGGCTTACAATTAAATCCTTATTTGTATTTTTTAACTCTTCTTCTTTTTCAGTAACTTCAGTAATATCTGAAATAACGCCATCTATATATAATAGTTCACCATTATCAGAAAAAACCCCTTGCCCTTTTTCAGTTACATATCTTGTTTTCCCATTAGCATTAATAATGCGATAATTTAATAAATAAGATTCTTTTCGAGTAATATGTTCTTTAACTATTTTATCAACTTTACTTCGATCTTCTTTGTGAATAATACTTCTGTAACTTAGTTTTGTATTTTCTATAAAGTCGGAAGCAGAATAACCGGTGATTTTTCCAATATAATCACTCATGTAAACCATCGACCAATCCCGATCAGCCTGACAGCGAAAAATAGCATCCGGAATATTGGATACCAAAGTGTGAAATTGTTCTTCCCTCTCAACTAATTCATCCCTAACTTTAAAATATTTAATAATAATATAAGAAATACTTACAAACACCGGGATTTCAAATACTTGAGTTAATAACCTTAACCAAAAAGTTTCCATTAAATTATTATTAAATACTTGGTATAAGATTAAGGACATTAAAAATACCTGACATATAATTAAAGTAGTCCCAATAACAAGAAATAATTTTAATAAGTATTTGTTTTTAAATTTCAAATATCTCATTAAAAAACCTGGTAAGAAACCCCTTAAAATAGTAACTAACAATATCTGTGGTAAATAGGGACCCATTGGATGTAGTAAATGGGCAGTAATATCAGTAGTTCCTCCAATAAATGCTCCCCAGAGTGGTCCCAGTAAAATACTGGCTATAATAGAGGGTAAGGCCACTAAGTTAATACTTATCTCAGACATATCACCAATAGAAAAACTAAAAGTATAGACATATTTTGCCACAATCCCAAGAGCAATAAATAACATAATTTTAATTGTTTTATCCAGCTTGTTATTCATAAAATTATTCCCCTTATAATTAAAATCTAATAATTAATCTGATTTGGATTTTATAGAATTTTATTCACAGTACTACTAAAGTTTTCTTAAATACTACAAGAAACATTCCGTATTCACAATTTCCATTATTTATAAGCTATAAAAAATCCAGTGAAATTTAAAATACAAAAAATAAAATTTATTAAAAACAAACTAAGCTAAGTTCAAATAATATATTATTATATTTAAACAAAATGTTATGAAATCCTTTAATCAAATAAGATATAATCAATAGCATGCTCGTAAGGACTTGAACCTTCAGTCTACTTATCCGAAACAATATTATCTCTTATTTTTCTCTTCACTAACATAAACACTCTTTATATATATCATTAGACTGTATTTAATCTTTTCAATGCTTTTTAATATCTCTAGGCTAACTTCTGCTAATATTAATTTTAATTATTTTCTCTTTAATATGTAAGAATAAGACAAAGGTTTTAAGAATTTTCTGAAATTAGTGCAAATGCATTTATTAAATAAATTATTATATGGAGTATAGCAGCAAAGCTTCGCTCTCATGTTGTATTTAATCTAAGTTATTATATTGAAATAAATTCCCTGTGTAGATATTATAAATTATGCAAGAAGGTGATACTATTGAAAAAGAAACTTACTTTAATAATTAATGATGATCTTATTGAATTTGCTCATGATTTTTCAAAAGAAACTAATCAATCTATCTCACATATAGTTGAAAAATATCTTATTGAATTAAAAAAGCAACAAGAACAGAATTTCGAAAAGCAAAAATTGATGAAAAAAGTAGAAAAACTTTATGGTATTTTTGAAGATAATCCTATTTCCAATAAACAAGTTTTAAGAATTACTTCTCATAACAAAAAATTATAATTAATATAAATATCTTACTTGATTTTTTGGTTCTTCTCCAAGCTAGTGGGTCATAAACCCGGAAAAGCCTGATGAATCTTTAACTTAAAGTAATTTATATCATGATAACCATAGGCCCGTCGTTTGACCTCTTTAATTTTGTTATTAGTACCTTCTAGTTTAGATGTGTGAATTGGACAATCACCATAAGTAATAATTCCATATTTATATCTTTGCATTGTACCTACAAAATTACTTACTGGTTTTAGTCCTGACTCTAATGCTAACAGACACCAATTATCTAAAGCTTCGGCCATATCTCTGGAATTCT
>CAYSHP010000032.1:0-26462 GCA_964430875.1 uncultured Halanaerobiales bacterium | reverse complement strand
ATTATATCAGAAAATATTATCCTGAATTAGTAAAATATATTGCACCAATTGTATCACCGATGGGGGCTCTGGTTAGATATTTAGAATTAACACTTCAAGAAAATACAGAAGTTGTATTGGTAGGACCTTGCCATGCAAAAAAATCTGAGTTTGTTAATAATGAGCTAGTAGTTGGAGTATTGACATATTCAGAATTTTTTGAGATGTTTGCGCAAAACTTTGATAAATACAATAAAAAAAATAATCCTCAAGATAATCAAGAACTTTCTTCTATTATTAATGCTACTTCCAGACAAATTCCAATTGCTGGAGGTTTAAAAGAAGCTTTAAGTAATAATACAGATGAAAGATATTTAAAAGTGGAAGGAAGTAAAAAATTAAACGCCTTATTTGAAATGATGTCTGCAGGTGAGATTATGCCTGACTTTGTAGATGCACTCTTTTGTGATGGCTGTATAAACGGTGTAGATTTAACTGAAAAAAGTCATTTCAAAAAAGAAATAGCTGTAAATAAATATATAAAGAATGATAAAAAGGATAATCAGTTAAAGTACAAAGAAGATTTAATTGAGCAAATAGATTATAAAAACACCTTTAAAAAAGATTACCAAAAGTTAGAAGAACCAAGTGAAAGTGAAATCTGGCAGATCTTAGCTAAGACCAATAAATATACGGAAGATGATCTCTTAAACTGTGGAGCCTGTGGATATGATTCATGTAAGGATAAGGCTGTGGCAGTGACACAAGGGTTGGCTGAAGTAGAAATGTGTTTACCCTATTTATTAAATGAAAAAAGGAATGAAGTAAAAGATGTAAAAGAATTAAATTTAGAGTTAGATAGTATAATTAATTCTTCTTATGATGGAATGTTGGTAGTAAATGATAATCTAAAAGTTAAAAGAGTAAATTTAGCTTATTTAAAAATGGTAAACTTAAAAGAAAAACAACTGCTTAATATGGAATTACATGAATTAGAAGATGAAAAAATCATATATCCTTCTGCAGCGCTTTTAGCTTTTAAAGAAAAAAGAAATATAACTATTGTGCAAAATACGAATAAAAAAAGATTATTAACTACCGCAACTCCCATATTTTCAGAAGATGATCATATCAGTAAAGTTATAGTAAATGCAAGAGATATAAAAGAACTAGATATGGCAGTTGATAATAATTATTCAGATAATGCTAAAATTAAATTATCTATAGAAAATGAAGATGATAAATATAATGATATGGCTCATATAGTATGTAAATCAGATCAGATGAAAAGGATCTTAAGAATATCTGAAAAAATAGGTGATACAAACTCAACAGTATTAATCTCGGGAGATTCAGGTGTAGGAAAAGAAGTAGTAGCCCGCTATATCCACCAACTTAACGAAAATAGAGAAGAATTTGTAAAAATTAACTGTGGAGCAATACCGGAAAGACTCTTAGAATCAGAACTATTTGGTTATGAGACAGGTGCTTTTAGTGGAGCTAGAAGAGAAGGTAAACCCGGTTTAATCGAAAAAGCCAATAACGGCACTCTATTTTTAGATGAAATTGGGGAAATGCCTTTAAATATGCAGGTTAAATTATTACAGGTAATCCAAGAACATAGAGTTACTAGAATCGGGGGAGTAGATTCCATTAAGGTAGACTTTAGATTAATTACTGCTACCAATAGAAATTTAAAAGAAATGGTTAATAAGGGAAATTTCAGAGAAGATCTCTTTTATAGATTAAATGTTATTCCTATAGATATTCCACCACTTATTGAAAGACCGCAAGATATAATACCATTGTTTGAATACTATACAAAAATATTTAGTGAAAAATATGATAAAGATATTAGTTTTGCCAGTGAAGTCGAAAAAATATTATTAAATTATAGTTGGCCTGGAAATGTAAGAGAAATGATTAATCTTTTAGAAAGAGTAATAGTTACTTCTGAGGAAAGTGCTTTAATTACAGCTGATGATGTAAAAAAACACCTCAATTACAATGAGCAAAAAAATCAATTAGAAGATATTATAGTTAATGAGATCGTTCCACTCAAAGAAGCTGTAAATGAAGTTGAAAAGAAATTGATATCATTAGCTAAAAAAGAAGGTAAAACAACTTATGAAATAGCAGAAATGTTAGGTGTTAATCAATCTACTATAGTTAGGAAGATGAAAAAGTACTTCCATTAATGCAAAAATGCATTTATTGATGCGCAACTGCATTAATAACTTAATGCTTGATTTCACAAAGTTTAAAAAAATATAGTACAAAAAAAGTATAAATATTGATGCACTATTGCATTATTTAGAGGAGTCCCTTTTATAGGGACTTTTTTTATTTTTGTATAAAATGACTAACTTCCTTATTATATCAAGGTTTGTAATTTATTTTTCAAACATATAGAACTTGGCACAGTAAATGCATAATTATATAGGTGTA
Source organism: uncultured Halanaerobiales bacterium (assembly GCA_964430875.1). Lineage (GTDB taxonomy): Bacteria > Bacillota > Halanaerobiia > Halanaerobiales > M55B127 > M55B127. Next base: position 24,035 of record CAYSHP010000032.1, on the reverse strand, counting down.
GATATTGTGAAAAAAATAATTATCATGATAATTCTGAAAATTAATACCAATTAAATTATACAATAAAGGGAGGGATAATTGGGATAAGGGAATAATTTTTAATAATAAGTAGGAAGAAAAAAATTTAATTTATTATGAGAATGTGTTCACATACACGAAAGGAGGATAAAATGTCTACAGTTTCAAAAAAAGAAGTATATGAAATTGCCAAATCTGAATTAAAAGAAGAATTAAGTCAATTTGTAGGTAAAGAAAGATTTAAAGATGATGAGTATATAAATCGCATTCAAAAAAGATTAAACGAGATTTTACAAGAAAACCAAGGAGAACAAGAAAATTTAATTGAGGTACTACATGAAGTACAGGGGCTAGTCGGCTTTATACCAAAATATATACAAAAAGAAGTTTCTAAGGCTTTAGATTTAGCACCGGGTGAAGTAAGTAGTGTAATATCCTTTTATGCTCATTTTTCAGAAAAACCTAAAGGTAAATATCAAATAGCGATTTGTAAAGGTACTGCCTGTTATGTAAAGGGTTCGGTAGACATCATTGACCGTATTAAAAAAGAATACGATCTAAAAGCTGGTGAATCCACCGATGACGGATTATTTTCATTAGAAATAGTGAGGTGTCTAGGAGCTTGTGGATTAGGACCTGTAATGACAGTTAATGGTAAAGCTCACGGCTTATTAAATTCAGAAAAGGCCGTTAATATATTAAAAAAATATGAAAATAATGAAATGTAAGGAGGTTTAAATATGCAAGCAACTGAAATAAATAGAATTACATCGTATGATGGTTTTAAAGAATATAAAGAGTATTTAAAAAAAGAAAATGAAAAAAGTCAGATCACAAAAATTTTAGTAGGAATGGGAACCTGTGGTATAGCAGCTGGTGCAGAAGATGTTTATGACTCAATTATAGATGAAATTGATAAGAAAAACTTAAAAAATATTGAAGTCACTAAGACCGGTTGTGTTGGTTTATGTGCAAAAGAACCAGTAATAGAGATTAAACAGGGAGATACAAGTGTACTATATGGAGATGTCACAGCTGAAAGAGCTAGAGATTTAATAAATGAAAGTATTATTGAAGGTAATATCATAAAAGAATGGGAAATACCAACTGATGATCCCTTCTTTGCTTCTCAAAATAGAATAGTTTTAGAAAACTGCGGCAAAATTGATCCAGAAAGCATTGAAGAAGCAGTCATAAATAATGCTTATAATGGATTAACAAAAGCAGTTGATAATATGTCGCCGGAAGAAGTTATTAATGAAATTAAGGATTCTAAATTAAGGGGAAGGGGTGGAGCAGGATTCCCCACTGGTTTAAAATGGCAGTTTGCTAAAGATAATGAAAGTGATCAAAAGTATATAATATGTAATGCAGATGAAGGAGACCCAGGTGCATTTATGGATAGAAGTGTACTTGAAGGTGATCCTCATCGATTATTAGAAGGTATGGCAATAGCAGGATACGCTATTGGTGCTGATAAAGGATATATTTATTGTAGAGCAGAATATCCACTTGCAATTAAGAGATTGAAAAAAGCTATTGATGATGCAAAAGAATTAGGCTTATTAGGAGAAAATATAATTGGTACTGATTTCAATTTCGATATAGAACTAAGACTTGGAGCAGGAGCATTTGTCTGTGGTGAAGAAACTGCTTTAATTGCTTCTATAGAAGGTAAAAGAGGTGAACCGAAACCAAAACCACCGTTCCCGGCCGAGTCTGGATTAAATGGTAAGCCGACCATTATTAATAATGTAGAGACTTTATCCAATGTTCCAGATATTATAAGTAAAGGTGAAAGCTGGTTTAGAAGTTTCGGAACAGAAGAAAGTCCAGGAACAAAAGTATTTGCCCTTGCAGGCAAAATCAAAAATAATGGTTTAGTAGAAATTCCCATGGGAACTAAACTTGGTGAAATTATATTTGATATTGGGGGCGGATTAGAAAATAACGGTACTTTTAAAGCAGCCCAAACCGGAGGACCTTCCGGAGGATGTATACCTATTGAGTACTTAAATGTGCCTATAGATTATGAATCTTTAAAAGAATTAGGTACAATCATGGGTTCTGGTGGTCTAATCGTAATGGATGAGCAGACCTGTATGATTGACCTTGCAAAATACTTTGTTGACTTTTGTAAAGATGAATCTTGTGGTAAATGTACACCTTGTCGAATTGGTACTACCAGGATGTTAGAGGTCTTAGAAAGGATTTCTAATGGCGAAGGCACTTTAGAGGATTTAGATCTCTTAGAGGAAATGGGAGAAGTTATTCAAGATTCTGCTTTTTGTGGACTTGGACAAACTGCTCCAAATCCGGTAATTAGTACCTTAAGATATTTTAGAGATGAATATGAAGCACATATTTTAGATAATTACTGTGAAGCTTCAAGATGTGCTTCCATGTTTGATTCTCCCTGTCAAAATGCCTGTCCAGCTAATGTAGATGTTCCACTTTATATAGACTTTATCAGACAAGGTAAATACAAAGAGGCCTATAAAGTAATTCAAAAAGAAAATCCACTTGCATTAATTTGTGGTCGTGTATGCTATAACCTTTGTGAGGGTTCTTGTAATAGAAATTCAATAGATGAAGCATTAGCAATCAGGGAATTAAAAAGATTTGCAAGTGACTATGTACTTAAAAATGAAGCTGGTTTTCCAGTACCAGAAATTAAAGCAGAAAAAAATAAAAAAGTAGCTGTAGTAGGTTCTGGACCATCTGGTTTAACAACTGCCTTCTATTTAAGAAAGAAAGGTTATGATGTCACAATATTTGAGGCTCTACCGGTTGTTGGTGGAATGTTAGCAGTAGGTATCCCTGAATACAGATTACCGAAAGATCTCTTAAATGAAGAGATAACTGTTTTAACTACAATGGGTGTAGAGATAGTAGTTGACACTAAAATTGGTGAAGATATAACATTAAAAGAATTAAAAGAAAAAGGTTATGAAGCAGTTTATATGGGAGTAGGTGCTCATGAAGATAGAGAATTAAATATAGAAGGAAATGATTTAGAGGGAGTCTATTCGGGTGTTGATATTTTAAGAGATATTAACTTAGGCAATGATATGGATATGAAAGATAAAAAAGTAGCGATTGTAGGTGGAGGAAATGTAGCAATTGATGTAGCGAGAAATATGGTAAGGCTAGGTGCTGATGAAGTAAATGTTGTATATAGAAGAACTATAGATGATATGCCCGCCCATCGTGAAGAAATTGAAGAAGCACAGTATGAGCAGGTTAATATGAACTGCCTGGTTAATCCGGTAAAAATTATCGGAGAAAATGGCCAAGTTAAAGCTATCGAATGTGTAGAGATCGAAGGTGGAGAATTTGATAAAAGTGGTCGTAGAAAGCCAAGAGAAATTAAAGATTCCAACTTTACAATGGAAGCAGATATAGTTGTGACTGCAATTGGCCAAAACGTAAACTGTAACTTCAATTGTGAAGAAGTAGAAGTTGAAGTTAATAATAGTAATCTAATTGAAACAGATGATTGCTTACAAACTAATCTTGATTGGATTTTTGCTGGGGGAGACTGTGTTACAGGTCCTTCCACTGTGGTAGAAGCAATTAAGCATGGTAAAGATGCTGCCCGTGAAATAGATAAATATTTAGGTGGAGATGGAAATATAATAACAGAAATGGATATAGAAAGAGAACTATCTGGACCAATCTTAGAAGAAGAAAAACCTAGAGTTAAAATGCCCACAATATTACTTTCAGAAAGAAAACGCGGGTTTAAAGAAGTTGAAAAAGGTTATTCAGAAGATATGGCAGTGGAAGAGTCAAGAAGATGTCTGCGCTGCGATGTAGAAATTAAGTAAAGGAGGATTAAAATGGCTGAAGAAAAAATAAAAATGTATATAGATGATATTCAGGTGGAAGTAAATAAAGGAGATACAATTCTTAAAGCAGCTGAAAAAGCAGGCAAATATATTCCTACTTTATGCTTTCTTGAAGAAGTTAATGAACTGGGAGCTTGTAGAGTCTGTGTAGTTGAATTAGCTGATAGTAATGAAATTGTAGCTTCCTGTATAACACCTGCACAAGATGGAATGAGAGTTAAAACAAATACAAAGAAAGTAAGAGATACAAGAAAAATGAATATGGAATTTCTTTTATCTGATCACGATGTGAATTGTACTTCCTGTATAAGAAATTTAGATTGTGAACTTAGGGAAGTTGCAGAATTTATGGGAATTAGAGATATTAGATTTGAGGGAAAACAGACACATCAAGAAGTTGATAAATCTACTCCTTCAATAATGAGGGATCCTGATAAATGTATACTTTGCAGGAGGTGTGTTTCAGTTTGTAAAGAAGTACAATCTGTCCGAGCAATAGTACCGGATGGAAGAGGATTTGAAACCATGGTTAGCCCCTCCTTTTATGATGAACTTGGTGAAAGTCCTTGTGTATATTGTGGACAGTGTTCCACTGTTTGTCCTACTGGAGCAATAACAGAAGTTGAATATATTGAGGAAGTATGGAATGCAATATTTGATAAAGAAAAACATGTTGTAGTGCAAACTGCTCCTGCAGTTAGAGTCGGATTGTCTGAAGCATTTGATGAAAAGCCTGGTACTATTGTGACTGGACAGATGGTTACAGCCTTAAAAAAGCTGGGTTTTGATATGGTGTTCGATACTAACTTTACAGCCGATCTCACAATTATGGAAGAAGGAACTGAGTTAATTGAACGAATTAAAGAAGGGGGAACCCTACCCTTATTTACTTCTTGTAGTCCTGGTTGGATTAAATTTATTGAGCATCAATATCCAGAATACCTTGACCATCTTTCAAGCTGTAAATCTCCTCAACAGATGTTTGGGGCTTTAGCTAACAGTTATTACGCTGAACAAAATGATATTGATCGAGATGATTTGGTAGTGGTTTCAATTATGCCTTGTACTGCTAAAAAGTTTGAAGCAACCAGAGAAGAAATGAATGGGGACGTTGACTATTCCTTAACTACTAGAGAATTAGGTAGGATGATAAAACAAGCAGGTATTAATATAATGGATCTTGAAGAACAAGAACATGATAAAATGTTAGGTGTTTCATCCGGAGCAGCAGATATCTTTGGAACTACTGGTGGTGTAATGGAAGCTGCTTTACGCACTGCTTATGAAATTCTGACTGGAGAAGAATTAAAAAATATTAACTTCCATCAGGTAAGAGGACTTGATGGTCTAAAAGAAGCTTCTGTAATGGTAAATGATATGGAGGTTAAGGTTGCAGTTGCTCACGGCTTAGGAAATGCCAGGGTAATATTAGATAAAATAAGAAATGGAGAAGAGTATCATTTTATAGAGTTCATGGCTTGTCCAGGAGGTTGTATTGGTGGGGGAGGTCAACCACTTGCAGCATCTGATGATGTATTAGAAAGAAGAATGGAAGCTATCTATCAAATTGATGAGAATAAAACTCTTAGAAAATCACATGAAAATCCATATATCCAAAAATTATATGAAGAATATCTCGAAAAGCCCGGTAGCCATAAAGCTCATGAACTTCTTCATACTGAATACAAGGCGCGAGGTATTTAATATATGGGAAAAGTACCGGAGCCTACTATAAGAAGGTTACTAAATTATTATCGATGTCTGGTTAATGGTGAGAGAGAAAGTACATCGAAATATATATGTTCGAAGGCTCTTGGGGAAAAAGCAGGGATTAAATCAACATTATTAAGAAGAGATCTCTCATTTTTTGGCCATATGGGCAGAAAAGGAAAAGGATATAATCAAAAAAAACTAAAAAATAGCCTGGAAAAAATAATAGGCTTAGATAAAAGATGGGAAATTGCTTTAATTGGGGCTGGTAATATTGGGAAAGCCCTATTAAGATACAAGAAATTCAATGAAATGGGATTTTGTATTACAGAAATATTCGATAATGATCTTGATAAAATAGGCCGAAGAATCGGTAGTTATTTAGTAAAAAATGTTAAATTTTTAAAGGATACACTGGATGATAATAATATAAAAATAGTTATAATTGCAACTAATGAAGACGATATACAAGATATAGCCCATCAATTAAGAAAAACCGATGTTAAAGCAGTTTGGAACTTTTCATCAGCCCATCTAAACTTAGGGAAAAACGTCTTAGTAATTAATGAAGATTTATGTTGTAGTGTGGGATGTCTAATATATAGACTAAATGATTAATATTTTAAGTAAAGGGATGCTAACTTATAGCATCCCTTTATATGTGCGACGGGCAGTTGCACTTGTTGTTAGAGTAAAACGGATTAACTGTTAAAGGCAGCGACTACGATACCATAAGGTAAACACGAGTCGAGAGCCTGGAAGATTAATTTTCTCGAAGGTGAAAGTCCTTCTCCGGGAGTGCTGGTACAACCCGGGAAGCCTAATCTAGGGCATCACCGTGAGGTAGTGTCTGGAGGAGATGTGGGAAACTGAGAAGTCCATAGGCGGGTGTTCAGGCCCTAATGCAGAAATGCGTGAAGCACGAGCGGCAGGATAAGTTGGCGACTGTGCGTATATAACGGGAAGTCTACTGGAAACAGTACCTGGTATTCAAATGAACCAGCTGAATAATAGGGGCTTATCAAGTGAAGGTGCAGGGCATGAACATAAGGAAAGTGAAATGACCCCGTGAGATCACTATCTTACCTGAAAGGGGTGAAGGCATATAAGGCTACGCTGAAGTTGCTAACATGGATAGAGAAGTCAGACGCCTCCATATTACGGAAGTAGGGAAATGACTAAACATCTTCTGAACGGAAGGGAGTGCGACCTTAGTGGATTCACACTTAAATACTGTACAATGACAACAGTGACGATACCAAAGGTATAAACGAGCTGAATGTGTACAAAACAAGGAGTGGAATAGGATTTGGAAAACATAAATTCAAATCAAAACACGTAGGTAAGCCGTATGCCTTAATAAGGCACGTGCGGTTTGATGAGGTGGCAACCATTAAAGTGGTCGCCCTACTCTATATTGATATGGTCTATCCGCTATGGTATAATAACAGCGAGTCTTGTGTGAAAAGAGTTATTAAATTTAGGAGCGGATAATATTAATAAAAATAACGTTAATGAAGATAAAAAACAAATAATAGAAATAAACAATATTACTTATGGTGGAGATGGTATTGGCAATCTTCCTTCTGGTAAAGCTATATTTGTATCTAAAACTATTCCGGGCGAAAAACACTTAATAGAGATTACAAAAGAAAAGAAAAATTATGCTTATGGTAATTCAGTGAAAGTACTTAAAGATGTTGAAGATAGAGTGAAGCCGAGATGTGAAATATTTCAAGAATGTGGTGGTTGCCAATGGCAGCATATAGATTATGAAGTTCAGAAAAATTTTAAAGAAGATATTTTAAGATATTCTTTAAGTAGAATCGGTAAAATCAAAGATGAAAATATCGAAGCAATTATTGGGGCTGATTATCCCTGGTTTTATAGAAATAAATCTGTAATGCCTTTAGAAGTAATTGATGATGAAATAAAAGCCGGTTTTTATAAAAGAGGTACTCATCAAGTTATTGATAACCATACTTGTTATATACAGCATCAATTAATTAACAGAATTAAAAGATATACTATTAATTTGTTAAATAAATATGAGAATATAACTGTATATAATGAAGAAAATCATACTGGTTTATTGAGGCATTTACATATGCGAGTTGGAGTTTGCACAAATCAAGCCTTACTTACTTTTATTACTACAGATAATGATTTTAATGAGATAAATGAAATAGCTGATCAATTAATGGAAGAAATTCTAGAATTAAAAGGTGTTGTAAGAAATATAAATGATGAAGATACTAATGTATTATTAGGAAATAAAAGTTACAATATAAAAGGACAAAATTATATACACGATTTTATTGGTAAAAGAAAATATAAAATAACTCATGATTCATTTTTTCAGATAAATACAATGCAAACAGAGAAATTATATAGAGTGATAAATGAATATGCACAACTAAAGGGAGAAGAGATTATTGTAGACGCTTATTCAGGTATCGGAAGTATTGCAGTCTTTCTTGATGACAATTATGAGACAGTGTTTGGCATCGAAAGTAATATGAATGCTGTCAAAGATGGAAGACACAATGCCTCAATAAATAACCTAAATAACTGTAGATTTATTAAAGGTGATGTTACAGAAGAAATTCCTAAGCTGATGAAAGAAGAGAAAAAACCTGATATTATTATTTTTGATCCACCGCGTAGTGGATTAAATGATGATATATTAAATAGTATTATAGAAAATGAAATTAATAAAGTTATATATGTATCATGTAATCCAACTACCTTAGCCCGGGATTTAAAAGAACTGAAAAAGTATTATAACATATTAAAATTACAGCCGGTTGATATGTTTCCCCAAACATATCATGTGGAAACAGTAGTGCTTTTAGAAAAAAATGATTTTTAAAAAATATTGCAAATAATAAATTACCTGGAATTAAAAGCAAGTAGTATAAAAAAATAAATGAATATTAAAGATTAATTATATATTTTTTTAAAATAGATTTAGCTTCTTTTGATAAAGGTTTAGACTTAGTTTTTTTTGTATCAATATGAACAATAACAGTTTCAGCTGTAGCAGCAATTTTTTTATTTTGATAAAGACCCTGTACTAATTTAACAGAACTATTACCAATCTTTTTTATGCCTGTACCGATATCAACTTTACCAGGCCATTTTAGTTCTGCTAAGAGATTAAGATTTATATTTGCGATAACAAAGGAATTACCAGGGCTATAAAGTGGATTTTCAGGATCATATAATATTTCTGTTCTACCGGTCTCAAGAAAAGTAGAAAATACTGCATTATTGACATGTCCTTGCCGGTCTGTATCACTGTATCTAATTTTATCATAAGTTTTTTTAGGAAAGTCACTTAAAGTAAATTCTTTTAAGTTTAAATCTTTCATTATAAACCCCTTTCTTAAACAAACTGATCTTATTTATGCCTAAAATTTATTTGTTTTTTTAAATTTATCATATATTTTAAAGAACTACAAGATTATATTTGAAGGTTCTTATAGCAAGGAGGGAAGATTGATGGACGCCTTTTTACTGGTAATATTTATAATAGTAGGTATAGCTGGATTGATTTTCAAAGTAGAGGCCGGGGCTTTTGTGGGCTTAAGTTTAGCTCCCTGGCAAATTATTAAATTAGATTTGGGAGAAAAAATAAGTCTTTATGCTATTATCTTTTCTACTATAATAGGAAGTATCTACTTAATATCAATATCAAGATGGTTATTATTTTTACTCTTTTTATTAGTAGAAGCATATAATTATTGGGGATATAAAAAAAGATATTCTAAATAACTTGACTTCTGATTTTAATATGATATAAATAATAAATATAGAGAGTTAGTAAGCAAAAAATAATAAATTAAGATATAAATTGTAAGTGTAACAAGGAGGTAATCAGATATGCCAACATATTTATATGAGTGTGAGAACTGCGGCAGATTCGAAGAATTCCAAAAAATTACTGATGATCCTTTACAAAAATGTCCAGAATGCGGAGAAGAGGTAAAAAAGATAATTGGTTCTCCAGGAATTATATTTAAAGGTTCAGGATTTTATTCTACGGATAATAAAAGTGGTAGTTCTACTGTAAAAAATGGTGCTTCAGATAGTAAGAAGAAAGGTTCTGAAAAAACTGAGAAGACAGGAAAATTAGATGATGGAGAAAAAGCTTCTTAATATAGTTTGACAAATCATTAGATATTTGTTAATCTTTATAACGGTTCAGCTGGTATGTGTTTCACATATTTGTCTGGACCTTTTTGTTTGCTCATAAAAAATCAGGGGAGGAAACAATATGTCAAAAATAGAAGTACGAAATTTATATAAGATATTTGGTAATAAACCGCAAAAAGCAATTGAAATGCTCAAAAACGGGGCAACCAAACAGGAAGTTTTAGAAAAAAATAATAGTACTGTTGGTGTAAATAATGCTAGTTTAGATGTTAAAGAAGGAGAAATATTTGTTATCATGGGACTATCTGGTAGTGGTAAGTCTACACTACTTAGATGTGTCAATAGACTGATTGAACCTACCGCAGGTTCAATTAAAGTTGATGGTCAAGAGGTGCGGGATTTTGGTAAAGAAGAACTAAGAAAGTTTAGAGAAAAAGAATTTGGAATGGTCTTTCAAAATTTTGCTCTTTTACCTCATAGAACTGTTTTAGAAAATGCAATGTTTGGTTTAGAGATTCAAAATATAGAAAAAGAGGAAAGAGTTAAAAGAACTAAAGAAGCTTTAGATTTAGTAGGTCTTGATGGATGGGAAGATCAATACCCTGAACAACTTAGTGGCGGAATGCAGCAGAGAGTTGGTCTTGCCCGTGCATTAGCTGTTGACCCTGAGATTCTGCTAATGGATGAGCCCTTTAGTGCCTTAGATCCCCTGATTAAAAAAGAAATGCAGAATAAGTTGCTTGATTTATACGAAGAAATGGAAAGAACAATATTATTTATTACACATGACTTAGATGAAGCATTGAAACTTGGGGATCGGATAGCAATCATGAAAGAAGGTAAAATCATTCAGGTTGGAGATCATGAAGAAATCTTGACTAATGCAGAAAATGAGTATGTTGAAGATTTTGTAGAAGATGTTAATCGTTCACGAGTTCTGACAGCAAATGATATAATGACAAATCCACGTGAGTTATTATATCCACAGGACGGTCCACGCACAGCACTCCATAAGATGAAAAACAATGAATTAGAAAGTATCTTTGTAGTTGATAGAGATAAAAAATATAAAGGTATTGTATATCTTGAAGATGTTGTAGATTTAATAAATAACAATGATAAAGAATTTCAAGATATAATAAAAGATGTAGCAAAGGCTGACCCAGAAGAAAATTTAAGGGAATTATTTGGAGATATCGCTGATTTAAATGTACCGCTTCCTGTTCTAAATGAGGATGAAAAATTATTAGGTATTATAGTTAAAACTAATGTCTTAGCTAATTTGGCATCAGAAGGACAATATGACCAAAATTAAAGAAAACGTAAAGTAATAAGAAAATTAGTTCGTAAAAAATTACTCTAGGAGGGTTTTTTACAAATGAAAAAAATATTATCAATACTATTAGTTTTAGTTTTCACTTTTTCTTTGGTAACTGTTGGAGCAAACAATGTACAAGCTCAATCTGACGATACAATTGACTTTGGCTATGTTCAATGGCCAGGTGTTACAGTAAAAACTCATGTAGCTAAGAGAGTTTTAGAATATATCGGATATGAAACTAGTATGACAAGTGGTTCACAGGCTATTGTATTTAAAGGTATGGATACCGGTGACCTTGATGTGTTCTTAGGAAACTGGATGCCTACAATGAAGATTCACTTTGATAAATATAGTGAAAAAGGATCTGTAAAAAATGTTAGAGTAAATCTTCATGATGTAGTATATAAAACTGCAGTACCAGAGTATGTATATGAAGCTGGTGTAAAATCATTTGAAGATCTAAATGAATATGCTGATAAGTTTAATAAAACAATTTATGGTATTGAACCTGGTAATGAGGGTAATCTCATAATTAAGAAAGCTATTGATAATAACACTTATAATCTAGGAGAATGGACACTAAAATCAAGTAGTACAGCTGGTATGCTTTCTGCAGTAAAAAGAGCCGTTAATAATGAAGAATGGATTGCGTTTAATGGCTGGAAACCGCACTATATGAATGTTATGTTTGACTTAAGATATTTAGATGATCCAGAAGGTATTTGGGGTAGTGGTGAACGTGTTCTAACCGTTGTTAGAACTGGATTTGAAAAAGAAAATCCAAATGTATATAAGTTCTTTGAACAGTTTAAGGTAACTGCTCCAATGCAGAATCAATGGATAGATATGTATAAAAGACAAGAAATGGATCCACAAGAAGTTGCTGAAAAGTGGATTGCTAATAACTTAGATGTTGTTGATCAGTGGGTATATGGTGTAGAGTCCACTGAGGGAGAAATGGCCAGAAAAGTTATAGCTTCTAAAGTAAGTCAATAACTATCACTAGAAATATAGATAGATTAAATATTTGTTAATAGAAGAAAATTGTTTGTAAGTAAATAAACTAGCGGCATTCTTTTATGGATGCCGCTAGTAAAATATGTCTGTAAAGGAGGTTGATGACAGTTAATAGTATAATACAGTTATTAACCACAAAAATTCCACTAGGCAGTTGGATAGAAAATTTAGTAAACTTTTTAATAAATAATTTCAGTGGACCTCTTGATGGTTTTGCCAATTTGATAGAATGGATGGTTAATAATTTTGAAGCAATTTTAAGTTTCCCCCATCCTTTAATAATAATAGCTATATTTGCAGCACTTGCCTGGAAATTAAAAAATTATAAAATGGCAATATTTGTAGCACTTGGTCTAGGATTAGTTCTGAATATACAAATGTGGGATCCACTAATTACTACCCTAGCATCAATTATTACGTCAGTGGTTGTTGCTTTGGTAATTGGTATTCCAATTGGTATTTTAAAAGCCCATATTAGAATAATAGATTTAATTACACGACCAATATTAGACTTTATGCAGACTATACCTCCCTTTGTATACCTAATTCCTGCCTTAATGTTCTTTGGATTAGGTACTGTTTCAGGTGTCATTGCAACAGTAGTGTTTGCAATTGCACCACCAATTAGATTGACCTATCTCGGTATTAAACAAGTAGATAGTGAATTAAAGGAGGCAGGTCATGCTTTTGGAGCTAACTGGTGGCAAATATTAACTAAAATTGAGTTACCAGGAGCAATGCCTTCTATAATGATGGGTGTAAACCAATGTATAATGCTTTCGCTATCGATGGTTGTAATCGCAGCTATGATCGGTGCAGGTGGACTTGGTAAACCCGTTTTAAGGTCCTTATCTGTTGTTGATATCGGATTAGGTTTTGAAGCAGGTTTAGGTGTAGTAATAATAGCAATGGTTCTAGATAGAATGTTCGGAAGAGACTAGATATAATCTAATAAATACACTAATAAAATCTGTCCTTTAGTCAGGACAGATTTTTTTGTCTCTATATTTAATATAATCAAATTAGCTAAACTGATATATTAATACGAAAACAATTGAATATAAAAATTAGCTGTGCTATTATTATTTAAAATAGACCATAAATAAGGGAATTAGGTGTAAAAAATGAATAAAAATATTGTGGCTGTAAGTAAATGCGAAGACTATACTAAAGAAAAAATAAATAAATCTTTAGACCTAATATTTAAAAAAATGGGTGGAATTGAAAAGTTTATTAATAATGGCGATACAGTTGTAATAAAGCCTAACATGTTATTAGGTAAAACTCCTGATAAAGTTGTTACAACTCATCCTGTCTTAATAAAAGAGGTTATTAATAGGTTAAATAAATTTGACTGCAGAATAATAATTGGAGATAGCCCTGGTGGACCCTTTAATGAAATCAGATTAAAAAATGCTTATAAAAAGACAGGATTTTATGAACTAGCTGAATTAGAAAATGTTGAATTAAACTATAATACTGAGTCTACGAAAGTTTCATTTGAAGATGGATTTTTAGTTAAATCTTTTGAAATTGTAGATTTTATAAAAGAAGCTGATCTTGTTATTAATATGTCTAAATTAAAAACACATTCTTTTATGAGATATACCGGTTCAGTTAAAAATCTTTTTGGTGCTATTCCAGGCATGATTAAAGCAGAGTACCATCTTAGAATGCCAGAAGCAAATAATTTTGCCTTAATGTTAGTTGATTTAGCTCGACTTATTAGTCCGCAGCTTAATATTATGGATGCAGTTTATGGTATGGAAGGGGCTGGACCTTCTGCCGGTGATAAAAGAAATTTTGGTTATCTGATGGCAAGTACTTCTCCCTTTAATCTTGATTTAGCAGGTACTTATCTTTTTAATATGAAACATGAAGATGTTCCTACTGTAAATCAAGCTTTACAACAAGGAGTTACAGGTGGTTTTGCTGAAGTAAATACTGTAGGTGATAAATTAATTCCAGCTAAAAACACAAAGGTACCAAAAATAAATGAATCAGATACAAGGAATATAAATAATTTACCACCATTTATTGCTAAAATAATAAGCAAATTATTAAAACCAAGACCTGTATTTAATACTGATGAATGTGTAAAATGTGGTGATTGTGCAGCTAACTGCCCGGCAGATGCAATTGAACTAAATGATTACCCTGAGGTTGATCTTAATGAATGTATAAGATGTTTTTGCTGTCAAGAATTATGTTCTTATGAAGCAGTTAATATTAAAAAACCATTTTTAGGAAAAATATTCTTTAACTAAGATTAGATGGTGAATATTATGAATAAAAAAGGCAGAAATATATTTAATACAATTAAAAAATATAAACGTAGTTATTTTAAATCAGATTTATATTCAGGGTTATCTGTAGCAACCTTATGTATACCTCAAAATATGGCTTATGCTTTAATAGCTGGTTTAAATCCTATATATGGCTTATATACTTCTATTGTATCCCAAATAATATCTACTATTACAGGTAGATCTTCTTATATAATAGTTGGCCCCACTAATTTAATGGCAATGGCTATAGCAAGTAATTTAAATTATGTAGCAAAAAATAATTATCTGGAAATGGTCATATTATTAACCTTTTTAGTAGGTATCTTTCAGATTATTGCAGGCCTTCTTAAACTGGGAAAACTGGTTAGATATGTTTCCCATCCGGTCATAGTTGGATTAACAACCGGAGCAGCTATTATTATTGGAGTAGGGCAAATTAAAAATTTAATAGGAATAGAAATAGATAGGACTTATAATATATTTGTAGAATTTTATAAATTGATATTTAATTTAAATACAGTTAATATAATCTCATTAATTTTAGGTAGTTTAACTATAGTTATTATATTATTATTTGAAAAAAGTCACTATAAAGTCCCTTCATATTTATTAGGAGTTATTATAGCAACTTTGATAACTATGGTATTTGGATTAGGTCCAGTAGTAAATACAGTGGGTAAGTTAAATTTAGATAACTTTCAAATTAGTTTGCCTAATTTAAACACAAGTGAAATTTTAAATATCTCATCTAAGTCATTAGCGGTAGCTATTGTAGGATTAATTCAAACTTTAGCGGTAGTAAAATCAATCTCAGTAAGAGAAAAAGAGGAATTAGATATTAACAAAGAGTTTATAAGCCAAGGTCTAATGAATTTTGGTTTATCTTTTTTTAGTGGTTTTGCTAGTTCTGCCTCTTTTACAAATACATTTGCTAATTCTCAAAGTGGTGCTAAGACAAGAATTTCAGAACTGATTTCTGCTTTATCAATATTAATATTTATAATATTTTTTGGTTTTTTTATCAGGTATATCCCGATTGCTTCCTTGGCAGGTTTAGTTTTAATAGTTGCTTCTAAAATGGTGAAATTAGATGAACTAAAAGAGTTAATAAAATCGACAAAAGCTGATACAATAATTTTTGTTTTAACTTTTTTAGCAACAATAAGTTCACCTAGAATAGAATATGCTATTTATTTAGGAGTTTTATTATCAATAATTTCAGTATTAAAATCTAGTTCTAAAGCTAAAGTTGGTCATTTGAAATATGATGAAGATTCTCATACTAAAATAGTACAAACGGTTCCCAAAGAAATTGCAGATGATGAGTATATTATATTAAACTTAGTTGGTGACTTTACTTTTAGTGCTGCTGATAGTTTTAAATATGAACTAGAACATGTTTCAAATGCAGGTTGTGGTTATATTATAAGAATTAGAAACATTGATAATATAGATATAACTTCAATTAATGAGCTGAAAAAATTTATTAATGAGGTTCATCACGATGATAGAGAAGTATTGATATCGGGTGTTAATCAGAAAAAATATAAGATCCTTAAGAATTTAGGTATAATTGAAATGATTGGTGAAGACAATGTCTTCTTTGAAAAGGATATGGTTTTATCTTCCACAGTAGATGCAGTGGAATATATAGATAATGATGATGAATAAATATATAAATTATGTGATTATAAATAAATCTGTAAATTATTAAATTAATTTACTTAAACACATATAAATTTAGTTTGTTAAATTTGAAAAATATAATGGTGAATTATTATGAAAAAATCAGGAAAAAATATTTTAAAAACTTTAAAAAATTATAATAAAAAAGATCTGAAATCTGATTTATCATCAGGTTTATCAGTGGCTGCTTTATCTATACCACAAAATATGGCTTATGCTTTAGTTGCTGGTATAAATCCAATTTATGGACTTTATACATCAATAATATCTAAAATTATTTCTACTTTTACTAGTAAATCAAATTATATTATAGTAGGGCCTACTAATTTAATGGCAATGGCAATTGCTAGTAATTTAACTAGTATTCAAGAAAATATGTATTTAGAATCGGTAATTTTGTTAACATTTTTAGTAGGAATATTTCAAATTATAGCTGGGATATTAAATCTGGGCAAGTTGGTTAGATATGTTTCACACCCTGTTATAGTGGGATTAACAACTGGAGCAGCCTTAATCATTGGTGTAGGCCAAATAGAAAATTTAACCGGTATTAATGTAGGAAGGAGTTATAATATATTTGCAGAAATATATTATTTAATTTTGAATGTAAAAACAATTGACATTATTACTATCTTATTTGGATTTATTACAATAATTACAATTATAATCATAAAAAAGAGCAAGTTGGAAATTCCCTCCTATTTATTTGGAGTACTTATCGTAACATTTATTACAATGGTAATGGGTTTAAATGATACTATAAATACAGTGGGTAATATCAGTTTGAGTAGTTTTACTATAAATATACCCCACATTGAAACAGGGTTAATGTTGAAATTGTCTACTAAAGCCCTAGCAGTAGCCATTGTAGGTTTAATTCAAACTCTTGCGGTAGTAAAATCTATCTCAAATAGAGCTAATGAAGATTTAAATATAAATAAGGAGTTTATCAGCCAGGGTTTAATGAACTTTGGTTTATCATTTTTTAATGGATTTGCTAGTTCTGCTTCTTTTACCAATACTTTTACGAATTATCAAGGTGGAGCAAAGACTAGAATTTCTGAATTAATTTCTGCATTTTCCATTTTAGTTTTTATAGTATTTTTCAATTTCTTTATTAAATTTATACCAATTTCGTCTTTGGCAGGGTTAATATTAATAGTAGCCTTTAATATGGTAGATATCACTGAGATAAAAGAATTAATTAGAGCTACTAAGGCAGATACTATTATATTTATTTTAACATTTTTAGCCACAATAATTTCACCACGTATAGAATATGCTGTTTATTTAGGAGTGCTTTTTTCAATAATTTCTGTGATGAAAGATATTTCTAAAGCTAGTGTTGGTCATTTAAAGTATGATGAAAATTCCCATGCAAAAATAGTTCAAACTGTACCAGAAGATGTAGAGGATGATGAGTATATAATTTTAGACTTAATTGGAGATTTTTCATTTAGTGCAGCTGATAGTTTTAAATATGAACTAGAACATGTTTCAGATGCAGGTTGTGGTTATATTATTAGAATAAGGAATATAGATAATATTGATATCACTTCCATAAATGAGCTAAAAAAATTCATAAAAGAAGTACAGCATCAAGATAGAGAAGTTTTAATTTCGGGAGTTAATCAAAACAAATATGAGATTCTTAAAAATTTAGGGATTATTGATATGGTGGGAGAGGACAATATCTTTTTTGAAAGTGATATGGTTCTTTCTTCAACAGTGGATGCAGTTGAACAGGCAGAAATCAACAATAAAAACGGGAAAAATAATCAATCAGATAATGGAGAAAATAAGAATGAGGAAAACTAAATTTACAAAATTTACTCTTTTATGATATTATTAAGAAAAGGTAATAGTAAAGTAAAGGAGGAATAAAGATGTCTGTATATGATCTGGCAAATAAAATGGCAAAGGAAATAAAAAATTCTGATGAATACAAAGAATATTTGGAAAAAAAGAAAAAAATAATGCAAAATGAAAAGACTAAACAAATGTTAAAAGATTTTCAGCAGGAACAGATGAAATTGCAGGCAAAGCAACTTTCAGGTGAAGATTTAAACGAAGAGGAAAAGCAAAAATTAGAGGAATTAAGAGAATTAGTTGATATCAATAATGATATTAAAAAATATTTGCAAGCAGAATATAGGGTAAATATCTTATTAAATGATATTCAAAATATAATTTTTGGTGATTTAGAATTAGGAATTGAAGAAGAGGAACAAAACAATAAAGCGGAAGAATAAAAATAAAGCACCCTTAAAAAGGGTGCTTATGGTTTAATTACACAGAAACTACTTCTTCAACTTCTGGTATTTTCTTTTTCAATGTTCTTTCTATACCATTTTTTAAAGTCAAAGTAGACATTGGGCAGCCATGACATGCGCCTACAAGCCTAACTTTAACTATACCTTCTTCAGTTACTTCTATAAGTTCTACATCTCCACCATCGGCTTGAAGGCCTGGTCTGATTTGATCTAGAACATCTTGTACTTCTTCTTTATTCACAGCTTACACCTCCATATGATTATCTATATGTATTATAACATATTATAAAAATTATACAATAATAATTACAAAATTTATCAACTTTATTACGATTGGAGAGAGTCTAAAATGGTTGAAAAGTTTGTTCATTTACATACTCATACAGAATATAGCCTGCTTGATGGTGCATTAAGAATTGATAATTTGATAAGTCAGGCAAAAAAATATGATATGCCGGCTGTAGCCATTACAGATCATGGTGTTTTGTATGGGATGTATGAATTTTATAAAAAAGCAAAAAATAATAATATTAAACCGATTATTGGTTGTGAAGTATATGTTTCCCCGACTGATAGATTTGATAAATCTGTAAGAGAAAGATATCACCTTGTATTATTAGCACAAAATAACCAGGGTTATAAAAACTTGCTGAAAATAGTTTCCACTTCTTGGTTAGAAGGCTTTTATTATAAGCCACGGGTTGATAAGGATTTATTATATGAAAACAGAGAGGGTATTATTGCTTTGTCTGCCTGTTTACAGGGTGAACTATCTCAACAAATATTAAATAATAGAAGTAAAGAGCAGGTAAAAAAGACAATTCAGGAATATCAGCAAATATTCGGCCGCGAAAATTATTTTTTAGAATTACAAGACCATAATCTTTCTGAAGAAAAGAAAGTTAATGCTACTTTAATTGAAATTTCTAATGAAGATAATGTACCTTTAGTGGTAAGTAATGATGTGCATTATCAAAATAAAGATGATGCTAAGGTACATGACGTTTTATTAGCTTTACAGACCGGTAAAACTGTTAATGATGAAAACAGAATGACCTTCCCTAATAATACTTTTTACTTTAAAGATTCTTTAGAAATGTATAAATTATTTCCAGATATTAAAGAAGCTTATGAAAATACATTAAAAATAAGTGATAGAGTTAATATTAATATTGAAAATGATGGTTTCTATTTACCTAATTATCCTGATACTAAAAAAAATGATTCCTCATATTTAAGAGAATTATGTGAAAAAGGTTTGCAAGAAAAAGGACTTGCAAATAATGATAAAGCAGTAAAAAGAATGAATTATGAAATTAAAATAATAGAAGATATGGGTTATGTAGCATATTTTTTAATTGTATGGGATTTTATAAAATATGCTAATGAAAATGATATTCGGGTAGGCCCAGGCCGCGGATCAGCGGCTGGTTCTTTAGTTTCCTATCTTTTAGATATTACTAGGATTAATCCCTTAAAGTATGGTTTAATATTTGAGAGATTTTTAAACCCAGAACGGGTTACTATGCCTGATATTGATATTGATTTTGATGAAAGAAGAGATGAAATTATAGACTATGTTAAAGAAAGGTATGGTAAAGAAAGAGTAGCCCAGATTGGTACCTTTGGTACTATGGCAGCTAGAGCCGCTGTCAGAGATGTGGGTAGAGCTTTAGATATTACTTATGGTAAAGTTGATAAGATTGCTAAGATGATCCCTTCTCAGCATGGAGTAAGTTTAGAATATGCATTAAATAATAATCAGAAGTTAAAAAAGCAATATGAAAATGATCAAGAAGTAAAAAAGCTTGTCGATTATTCTAAGGAAATAGAGGGTTTACCTCGCCATATTTCTACACATGCAGCCGGAGTAATTATTGGACCGGAAGACTTAAAGAATATTATACCACTACAACTACAAGATGATAATATAATAACACAATTACCTATGGATGATCTTGAGGACATGGGTTTATTAAAGATGGATTTTTTAGGTTTAAGAAACCTAACTATTATTAATAAATCACTTGATTTAATTGAAAAAAATAAAAATAAGGAGATAGATATAGAAAATATCCCCCGGGATGAGCAAGAAGTATATGAAATGCTTAAAAGTGGTCAAACGCTGGGCGTATTCCAGATGGAATCCAGGTTGTTTCAAGACCTCAATCAGAAATTAAAACCAGATCGGTTTGAAGATATAATTGCCCTTTTAGCTCTGGGTAGACCTGGTCCGTTGGGCAGTGATATTGTTGATGATTATATTAAATGCCGTCATGGAGAAAAAGAACCTGAATACTTACATCCAAAGTTAAAACCAATTTTAGAAGAAACGTATGGAATGATTCTCTATCAGGAACAGGTAATGGAGATTGCCAGTAAGTTAGCCGGTTATTCTATGGGTGAAGCGGATTTATTAAGAAGAGGTATGGGTAAAAAGAAAGAAAAACTAATTAAAGCAGAGCGGGAAAGATTTACAAAAGGAGCGGTAGAAAATGGGATACAAAAAGAGATAGCTAGTGAGATATTTGACCAAATGGAGTATTTTGCCGGCTATGGTTTTAATAAATCTCATAGTGCTGCTTATGCCTTACTGGCTTATCAAACCGCCTATTTAAAGGCTAAATACCCTTCTGAATTTATGTCAGCCTTGCTTTCAAGCGTAATGAATAATTTAGATAAAGTAGCTTTATATATAACAGAAGCTAAAGAAATGGGTATTAATGTTTTACCACCTGATATCAATGAAAGTTACTTTGATTTTGTACCAAATAAAAAAGGGAATATCAGATTTGGTTTGAAGGCTATTAAAAATGTAGGTACCAATTCTATTGATTCCATAGTAAATTCAAGAGAAGAGGAAGTATATAAATCATTTGAGGATTTCTTAGAAAAAGTTGATATAAAAAAAATTAATATAAAAACATTAGAAGCCTTAATCAAATCAGGTTGTTTTGATGAATTAGGTGTAAAAAGGTCTCAATTGTTAGTAAAGTATGAAGAAGTATATGAGAAAATATCAAATAGTAAAAAGAAAGTAAATTCAAATCAGACTTCCTTCTTTGACATGGTAGATAATGAGGAAGATTTTTTTGAGAGTTCAATTGAATACCCTGAAATAGAAGAAGTGGACCTTGATATCAAATTAGAACAGGAAAAAGAGTTTTTAGGCATTTATGTATCTGGTCATCCTTTAGATGATTATCAAGAGAAAATAAGAAAATTAACAAATGCTACCTGTAATATTGATGAAAATAATAACAATAGTAGTTTATGTTTTGCGGGAAGAATCTTAGAGGTTCATCAACATTATACCAAAAATAATAATTTAATGGCTTTTGTTACCTTAGAAGACTGGGATACTTCTCTTGATGTAGTTGTCTTTCCTAAAACTTATGAAGATTTCAAAAATGTTCTTAAAAAAGGCAAGGTAATAATGATAGTTGGTAGAAAATCTGAACAAGATAGTTTTATAGCAAATAAAATATTGGATTTAAATCTTAATATATTAGAGATTGATTTAATTGAAATTAATATGGAGCAAGTAAATCAATTAAGAAGATTTATACATTCGAACAAAGGCGATAACCCAGTTATATTTAATAATAGTACTAAAAAGATTATAACAGATAAAAAGTTTTGGATTGATATTAATAAGGGAACTCTTAAAGAATTAAAAGAGATAATATGTAATGATTGTTTTAAAATTTATTAAATAACTTATTTAAAAATAATATATATGATGTAATGAGTTGGAGGATAAAATATGAATAGATTTTGGGAATTATTTTTAAAAGGAATACCAATTGGAATGTCAAATACTTTACCGGGGATAAGTGGTGGTACTATAGCCCTTGTTTTAAAAATATATGATGAACTTGTAAATAGTATTAAAAAAATTAATATTAAGTTTTTAATACCGATCATCTTAGGAGCTGTTGCCGGTGTATTTATTGGTTCGAATCTTATAATCACACTTTTTAAGAGTTATCCTATATTTGTGACTTCCTTTTTATTAGGTCTTATATTGGCTTCTTCAAAAGTAACTTATACTGAAATTGGAAAAATCAATTTCTTTAAAATTATATTAGCTATATTAGGATTTTTCATTGCGTTTATGTACTCAGCTGAAGCCGGTAGTACTGCAAATATTAATGATATAGCATTAATAAAATACTTTGCCGGGGGTGCTTTAGGCAGTGTAGCCATGATCTTACCCGGAATTAGTGGTGGAACAATTTTAGTGATGATGGGCTTATACCAAAGTGTACTTGCTGCCATAAGTGGTTTTAATATTATTATTATAATGGTTTTTGGTTTTGGTATTTTAACAGGGCTTTTACTTTTTGCTTGGTTTTTATCCTATTTATTAAATAATTTTCGTTCCTCTTTAATGGCATTTTTAACTGGCTTAATATTAGGGTCAACTAGAAGTGTAATACCCGCTGAATTTAAATTCAATACTATTATAGGTATAATATTGGGTATTATTGTTATATATTATCTTATAAAAGTCGAATAAAAAGTTAATTTATTGTAAAAATTTATTAAAGTAATAAGTTTAACTCATTATCAAGCCTGATATAAGAATAAATACATATATAGCAAACATATGTTTTGTATATTTATATAAATTCTTGACATTGTCATGAAAAGATTATATTCTGATAATATGTATTTATAGAATAATTATTAATTGCAAGGAGGCATAACTGTGAAAAAAATTGGTCTGTTAACTAGTGGTGGAGATGCTCCAGGTATGAATCCGGCTATTAGATCAGTGGTAAGAACAGCCGTTTATAGAAATAAAGAAGTAATTGGTTTTTATAATGGATACAGTGGGTTATTAGATGGTAAGTATACAGAGATGACTAGAAGATCTGTAGGTGATATTATTCACCGGGGAGGAACTATTTTAAGAACGGCCCGTTGTAGAGAGTTTGAAACAAAAGAAGGCAGAGAAAAAGCTTATCAAAAATTGGAAGAATTAGATATTGGTGGTCTAATTGTAATAGGTGGAAATGGTTCATTAACGGGAGCTAAATTACTAAATAAAGAATTTGGTATTCCTGTTATCGGTATTCCTGCTACAATTGATAATGATTTAGCTATGACACAATTTTGCATCGGTTTTGATACAGCGATGAATACAGTTTTAGATGCCTTAAATAAAGTTAGAGATACTGCTACTTCTCATGAAAGGACATTTGTAGTTGAAATCATGGGAAGAGATGCAGGTTATTTAGCTCTTTATACAGGTATGGCTGGAGGAGCTGAATCAATATTGATACCGGAAATTGAATTTAGGTTAGATGATATCATAAATAACTGCAAAGCAGGTTTTGAAAGAGGTAAACTTCATAATATCATTGTTGTTGCAGAAGGTGCTGGCAAGAAGTTAAGAGAAGAGTCTGGTGATGACAGAAATATTGGTACTATTATTGGTAATCACATTAGAAACGAATTATCTGTTGAAACTAGGGTAACAATCTTAGGACATTTACAAAGAGGTGGTTCTCCCACTGCTATGGATAGAATAATATCTACCAGAATGGGGGCTAAAGCAGTTGATTTACTGCTGGATGGAGAAGAAGATAGAATGGTAAGCTTTGATGGTAAAAATGTAATAGATGTTGATTTAAACAAAGCATTAACTAAAGAAAAAAATATAGATATGGATATATATAACTTGGCCAGAATATTATCATTATAG
>CAYSHP010000031.1:0-27252 GCA_964430875.1 uncultured Halanaerobiales bacterium | reverse complement strand
TAAAACAAAGTCAAAAATATTTTAATTAGAATTCATCATTGAGTTTAATAAAATAGATACAAGACACAACAATATTTAAATTTATCATATCATCAATCAGTATCTTTTTAAAATTAATCATTTTACAATTTAAAAAAACTTCAATTAAGCAAAATCTAACATCTCAGAGCTTGTTAATCTTCAAAAAGTTGTTCATACTCAATAACATCGGTATCTCCTGATCTTATATTTAAATTTAAAAAAACATATATTAAGTTTCTTAAAGCATTTAGTATTTTTTTATCATTCTTACTAAACTTTTGCTTAGATTTAGCTGATATATCTAATGAAATTCTTGTTCGCTTATTATCACTTAAATCTAACTCGAAAAATATTGACTCTTTAATTTTTTTAGATATTTTTTCTAAAGTTTGTCTCATTTCAACTGGATATCTATTTTCATCTAAAGTTTTTAAAGTTTCTTTATTATTCATCTTTATTAAATCAACTTTGAAAATATTTTCTCCGTTTTTATAAATCATATCTCTATTCAGGTTGAGTTCATTAATCAAACCTTCCTCATAACCATATGAATCTAACACTGTCCATTCTTTTTGTTCATAAACAGAAATACTGCCATAATCTGCATGTTCAATTAATTCCATTGCAATTTCTAAGACATCTTTTAAAAAGTCATTCTGATCTAAAGATGAAGTAATACTTAATCTATTTGTTATATATATCAGGCTTTCTAAATTATTATTTAACTTCTGTACTTCTCTATATTTGTTTTTGAGTTCTAATTCTTTTTCTTTTAGCTCGCTTATATCTTCAAATAATGTAATAAATAAGTTTTCATTCAATGGGGTAGCAGTTATATTAAAGTATTTATCTAAAGTTTGATAGTATTTTTCAAATTTTATTGTTTCTCTTTGATTAACTGTTTTTTGATATAAAACAAAAGATGGATTATCTTTTTCATAATATAATTTAGAACCTAATTTCTTTTTAACTTCTTTTGGAGAAAGGTTAAATATTTTTTCATAAGCATCATTTGTGTCAACAATTTTATAGTCTTTAGGTTGACCATCTTTATCATATACTAATTCATTAACACATATTACTTGTTCAATATTGTTATATATTGAATCAATAAATTGTTTTTCATCATGTAATTGATCTTTTCTTGATTTTAATTCTCTATATAATACATCAAAAGGGGCTTTCAATCCAGTTTCTATAATAGCTTTAAATATTAAAATAACAGAAATCACTTTAAATATATGACCTATTATATTTGATAAACCATAGACATCTATATAAAAAGTAAAGGATATTTCAGAAATAATTGTTAATATAAGTGATATTAATATTAATTTATAAATATATCTTGTAAAATATTCTTTTTTCTTTTGCAATAAAAATATGTTTAGTAGTAAGATTCCGGAAATAATATATTCACTAATTATTTTAAATAAAGTTAAGCCTTCCCCAGCTATATATGCAGTAGGGAATATCTCAAAATATAAAGAAGATAAGAGCAAAAAAGATAAAAACATTAAACCATAAATTATTTTTTTATTATCACATTTTACTTTTGAACCTAAAAAATATAGCGCAACTAGTATTAAAACACTTTCTAAATATCTTGTCATAATCCATAATTGGGTTGGTAAATCTGACCCCGTATTGACAAATATATTCATACCTTTATAAGCTAGGGTATGTAATAAATCAAAAAACCCTATAAACCCATAAGATAAACCGATTATTATAAAAAAATTGTTTTCTATTTTATCATATGTATATATAGTGAGCACAAAAATTATAAAAGCTACAACCACACTAAAAATTTCGACCAAGGTATGGAATAACAAAAAATGATTAAAACTTAAAATTATAAATAGCAATAATATTATACTTAAAAAGAAGTTGGTGGGTTTAAATAAAACTGGAAATTCTTTAATGTCTTTTTTCAAAAAATCACCTACTTTATAAGTTATTAAAATTTAAATAAGTTTTTAATATATATTTAGATTGAATTTAATATGTAGATATTTAATTTAAGGCAAATAAGAAGCATTATACTTTCTTTAACCAATAATTTATCTTCGCTATTTAGTTGGTTTCTACAAAAGCAAAAACAAAAACAGGCTCACCACTGTAATCTTTAATTACTTTTACCTTTATGTTCAGACCTATATATTCACCGTTTTTCTTTATATACTCTTTATTTAATTCAAAACCATCTAATTCTTTATTTTTAACCTTTTGCATTAATTCACGATTCTTTTCATTATATTTTTCACCAGTAATATCAAAATGGGTCATATTTTTCAATTCTTTTTCTGAGTAACCTAACATTTGACATAATTTATTATTGACCTCAACTATATGACCTTCAAAATCAGAAATGATAATTGGCATTGGAAATTCTTCAAATACAATTTTCTTTTTATTTTTTACTATACTTAGTTTTCTTTTAAGATTTTTTTCTTTGGATAACTTTTTCATTTGATACATTCTTTGATCAGATACTTTTACTACTTCTCTCAGTTCTTGTTCTTCTGATGTTTTTATTTCATAGCCCGTAGAGATACTAAAATTAATATCCTTGATATCAAGATCATTAATCTTGGTTTGAATTCGCTTTTCTATCTTGGATATTTTCTTTTTATTTATTTCGGGTAAAATTATTGCAAATTCATCTCCGCCAATGCGGCAAACTATATCCTCAGTCCTTACATTGTTTTTTAAGATATTAGCTACTTCTTTTAAATATCTATCACCGATATAATGACCAAACAAGTCGTTTACAGATTTCAAGTTATCAATATCTGCAGTTATTATGCCAATCGGTAATATTCTAGACTCATTCAATCTGGCAACCGTATCTTCAAAATATCTGCGATTATATAAACCGGTCAATTGATCATGTAAAGATAAGTATTTTATTTTATTTTCTTTTTCTTTTCTTTCAGTAATATCCCTAATAAATGAGTAAAATATGGGAGGTGTTAATTCGTCAATAAATTTAGTATTAATTTCTACGTCTATAATTTCTCCGCTTTTCTTTTTATAACTACTCTCAAAAAAATCACCATCAGTATTAATAACTCTCTTAGCATGTTGGTTGTACTGCTTATTATTTTCCTCTATATCTATATCTATAACTTTCATATTTAATAATTCTTCTTTACTATAACCAATCATTTGTGAAAAAGCGTTGTTAACTTCTAAAAAATGACCATCTTTATCAACTATAAAAAATCCATCATCGGTTGTTTCAAGGATCTTTTCAAATTTTTTCTTCTCTTTTATTAATTCATTTCTCTTGGCTTTTCTATCCGTAATATCGCGAGCAATACTTAATACTACTTGTTCTTCATCATACTCTATCAGTTTTGAATTCACTTCTACAGGAATATTATCCCCCTGTTCAGTTTTATGTATCGCTTCAAAAGTTAGTTCGCCATCTTGTCCTAATTTTTTTATAATTTCATTTTTTTGCTGACTTTCATTAAATTCAGAACTATCAATATCATCAGGAGTCATGGCAAGTAATTCCTCTTCTAAATAACCTAGTTTTTCTTTTGCTTTTTTATTAACTTTGATAAATTTACCTATTTTCTTTTCGGAAAAATTAGAAAATTTATGTAGAAATAAGGCATCATTGATATTATTAATAATATGTTCATAGTTGTTTTTAATTTTATCTATTTCTTTAATCTTATTACTCAAAGTTTTGTTTAGATAAATATTTTCAAGTTGAAATTCAATTTGTTTTTTTAATTCTAACATGACTTCTTTACCTATATTATTAAATTCTCTTTCCTTATTATCCAATACACATAAGGTCCCAAAAACATCATTGTCTGGTTTAAAGATTGGAAACCCCAGATATGAAATTAAACCAAATTCAGTTTCAGGACTATTTTCCCAATTATCATCTTTTTGACTGTTATTAACTTCTAAACTTTTCTTATTTTTAATTACTTTCTCACAATAATACCCTGTTAATTCATATTTATTGCCTTCTTCAAAGGGATTGTTATCAGATGAATTAGATTTAATAATACTTATATATGGATCATCCACCTTTGTGATCAAAGCATATTTTACATCTAAGATCTCAGAAATTAAATCTACTATTTTCTGCCATTTTTCTTCTATTAATTTGAGTTTTTCATTATTACTTGAAATTTCATTCATAATATTTCACCTTTTATTTAGATTTAATTTCACATTTATTATTTAGCATAATAATCTTAGCTTTTAGTCAGTTTTAGTAAAATAAATTTAGAATTTTAAAAGTCTTTTTAATAAAATAATTTAGCTCTTGATTTATTACAAATTGCTTCTCTTTATCTATATTAATTTAACTATATGACAATATTTTTTTATAATAATGCTCAAATTTCATTTTTATGCTTATATTTTATAAAAACGTCTGTCTTTCATGAAAATTAAAGAACTATATAACTAATTAAATGGTCTATAATGATATATATTATATAATACTTTAAAATACTATGCTATCTGACTAAATATATCAATTTATTAAAATATAACTGCTTTTGGTAGTATAAAATTAAATTGAATTTTAAATATACATTATGAAACCCATTATATAATTCAATATACTAACTTTTAAAAATAATTATAGTTCTTCAACAAAGGCTATGTTAAAGGCTGGTTTACCATTATTATCTTTGACTACTTTAACCTTTAATTTAACATTAATATATTCTCCACTCTTTTTTATATATTTCTTTTCCATCTCAAAATATTCTATTTCATTATTTAACATTTTCTCAGTATAATTTAAGTTTCTAGTTCTGTCCTTCTTTTTAGTAATCTCTAAAAATGTCTTGTTTTTAAGTTCTTTTTTTGAATAGCCTAACATATTACTAAATTTATGATTAGCATCAATTATATTACTATCAAAATCTGCAATGCAAATTGACACAGGTCCTTCTTCAAAAACAACTTTTTCTCTATTTTTTATCAAACTTAACCTTCTCTTCAAATTTTTGTTTTTATTGTCCCTTTTCATTTCGTACATATTCTTATCAGACATTTTAATAACATCTTCAATATTATCTTCTTCTGTTTTCTTGATTGAAACTCCTAACGAAAGACTAACTTTAGTATCAAAATAATCTATATCACTTACCTTTTCTTGAATTCTATTTTTAATATCATAAATAGCTTCTTCACTGATATTTACTAGTACTACCGTAAATTCATCTCCACCCACCCTACAAACAATATCTCCTTGTCTAACAGAATCTTTAATTATCTGAGCAGTTTTTTTGATAAATTCATCTCCCTGGTCATGCCCATATAAATCATTAATATCTTTTAAGTTATCTAAATCTGCAGTAATAACTCCCACTGGTGCTTTTCTAGATTTTTTTAACCTTTCAATTGTTTCTTCAAAAAATCTTCGGTTATATAAACCCGTTAATTGATCATGAAAAGATAGATATCTAATCTTTTTCTCTTCTTCTTTTCGTTTAGAAATATCATTATATAAAGCATATATGCCAATTTGACCATTCTCAAGAGTAATTGGAAAACCATGTAATGAAACTGGAATAAGTTCACCTTGTTTATTTTTTCTTATTGTTTCTTTTTTTAATTCTTTTTTATTGGTAACTTTTTTTGTATATTTTTCACCTTCTATAATTCTAGCTTCGGGCAGTATATAATTATCAATATCAAAACCTTTTATTTCCTCTAATTTATAACCAAATAATTTTTCAAATGATTCATTAATATTAATAACTTTATTCTCATTATCCAGTAAGGCAATTGCTTCTGTTGATTTATTAAAAAGCTGTTTGAAATAAGCATGCTGCTTTTTATATTCTATTTCCCTGTCCCGCTCATAAAAAGAATAAGCAATGTCTAATATGAATTCTAATAGGTGAATATCTCTTTTTTTAAAAGTTTTATCACTATCTTCTTCTATATCTAAAATGATTCCACCGCGGGGCTTATCTTTATAATAAATATCAAAGGTAAGAGATTCTTTTATAGGTAAAGTTACCTCTTTTATTTTTTTAAAATCTTGCTGTTCTAATTCTTGTTTATATCTGTCTAAAATGTTATTCATAATTGCTGCTTTATTTTTTCTTTCTGCAAATTGAAATAATCCTTTTTTAATATATTTATATTATGACCAACTGCCTCAATAAATTGTATCTTGCCCTCCTTATACTGATAAGTAATACCATAATCAGCATCACTTATTATCTCTAAAGCCCTTTTTAACAATTTCCCCCAAAAGGTAGTCTCGTCATTTTTATTACATATTTTATTTAATGTCATTTTAATATCTGTAAGTTTTTCAATTGTATTTTTGGCATTTCGAGGTTGTTTACTACGCACTACTGCATTATTTTTACCCATATTATTTACCCCTCTATTAATACTAATAATTTTGTTTTTTTAAGTAAAATATATCATTTTTGTCTTATAATACTAATTAAAAACTTTAAATCCATATTTTTACATATTTTTTATAAAAAAATAATCTCTTTTCTCTATTTTTAGTTAATTTAATAGTATTTTATTATAATATTTTGACAAATTCAAATATTTAGGAATAAAAAAACACACAGGGGGAGGCCTGTGTGAAAAAACATGTATTGTTTTTTAGTTTAAAGCAGGGGTCTTGACATTCAAAATATTAAATTTAGAACCTCTGTCTGCCATCACTTTCATTTTTGTATTAGGAGGACAAGTTATAAACTCTTTCTTATCTAATTTATAAGATTCATCTCCTATTATGATAGTACCTTTGCCTTCCATCACATGGAAAAAGACATCAACCGGGACTTGATGGGCAGGTACTATATCACCTTCTTCTAAAAGTAAGTTTTTTACCTGAACATTTTCATTTTTTAGTACATCTCTTGTCATTATTCCTCGCATATTCTCTTCGGCTTTTAATTCTTCTAATTTAATTACACTCATCTTTAATTACTCCTCCTCTTTGAAAGTGGTAAATGAACAGTATCCTATTTCATTACTTAAATTTTTAATTTTTTCCCACTTGTCATAGGTAATTACATCTTTAGCAGTGGGGTATAGGATATTATTTTCTTTATATATATGATCTCTCAAAGTCAGAACTAAAAACTCTGAGAGTTCTTTTAGCTGACTCTTAAACTCTGCAAAGTCCATTTTGTCAGCAGTTTGAGCCAGTTCATTTATTTCTTCTTTATAGGGCCAGAGGTCATCATGTTCCATTCTCATAATTCGAGTAGGTCCTGTAATCCCTAATGCATCAACTTCGGGGAAGAGGGCTTCTTCTTCTCTTTCATGGTGTTTTTCAGTTTCTAATAATAATTGCCCTATTTCTTTTAATTCTTGAAACACTTCTTTATCAGGATCATATTCATCTAACTTATCAATCTTATCAACTGCTATTTCTAATCTATCTAAAGTATTTAAGATTTCGTCATGTTCTCTTACTAATACAGCTAGTGGATGAGATTCATCTAGATCACCCATCATTTCTTCTAATTCATCAGCCATAACTTCCAGGTGAGCAGCACAGAGATGTCTTAACTTGGTTTCTTCTAAACCTTCATCAATTAAATCCTGTTCCGCTTCTGATAAATCTTTAGCAGAAATCTCTTCAATTAAGTCACGTGCTTCCTTTTTAACTTCTTCTATATCTTCTTCATTATTTAATCTTTCCAAAATATCTTTTAATTGATTTTTCTTTTCAGTCATAATTTTCCTCCTAAGCCTGATTAATCTAATCAGCTTTATTTGCTTTAATTATATTATAATAGGATAAACTGTGTAATTCTGTGACATATATCATATTAAGAGGAAAAAAATTAACCCTGCTCAAGTTTGTACCTCAAGCAGGGTTAATAATAATAAAATATTTATTTTTTGTTATTAATCAAAATCTTTTAACTTATCAAAATCAAGAGTAGCAAAATAATCCTCAATTGTTTCTGACCTTCTAATTTCAACTACTTCTCCGTTTTCTCTTAAAAGTAGTTCTCCTCCTCTTAATTTACCGTTATAGTTAAAACCCATCGCATGGCCGTGTGCTCCAGTATCATGAATTACAATAGTGTCTCCAACCTCAATTTTAGGAAGTTTCCTGTCAACCGCAAATCTATCTATCGATTCACAAAGAGAACCTGTCACATCATAGCTATATTTTTTCGGCTCTTCTTCTTTGCCCATTACTGTTACATGATGATAGGCATCATACATGCCCGGCCTCATCAGATCATTCATGCTGGCATCTAAGCCTACATGCTTTTTATAGATATTCTTTTTATGGATTACCTCTGATATTAAATAGCCATAAGGTCCGGTTATCATACGGCCACATTCCATAAAGATTGCCAGGGGATCTAAATTATTAGCTTTTATTACCTGTTCATATTTATCTTTAATACCAGAACCTACAACTTCTAAATCAACCGGCTCTTCTTCCGGCCTATATGGTATACCGATTCCCCCACCTATATTTAAAAATTCAAGATTTATATCAAGCCTTTCTTTTACTTCTACAGCCAGTTTGAACATCATTTCAGCTGTATCAACAAAGTACTGCTGGTTTAATTCATTAGAAGCGATAAAGGTATGCAGCCCAAATCTTTCTACACCCCTATGTTTTAAATCTGCTAAACCTTTAAAAATCTGCTCCTTGGTAAAACCATACTTAACTTCCGAAGGGTCTCCCATTATAAAACTGCCCTCTCTTCGGCTGCCTGGGTTATATCGTAAAGATATTAAATTAGGAATGCCACCGTGTTTAGCCAAAAACGGAATATGAGAAATATCATCTAAATTGATAATTGCTCCTAATTCTCTTGCCTTCTCATATTCTTCAGCCGGTGTGTTGTTAGAAGTAAACATAATCTCTTCACCTGTAATCCCAACTTCTTTAGAGAGCATTAGTTCAGTTAAAGAACTACAGTCTGCTCCAAATCCTTCTTCCTTTAATATTTTTAAAATAAAAGGATTGGGTGTTGCCTTTACTGCGAAGTATTCTTTAAATCCATCATTCCAATCAAAGGCCTTTAAAAATCTCCTAGCATTATCTCTAATAGCCTTTTCATCATAAATATGAAAAGGAGTTGGATAGTTATCTATTATCTTCTTAATTTTTTCTTTAGTAAAGGGAAGTTCCTTTTTCATTTTCATCACCACCAAAATTTATTTATCAAACATTAGATTATCGTTTAATAGTTTAATTGACTTTATATAGTTAACTCTGTCTACCACAAACTGAATATTGACCTGACTTAGAGAAATAGACATACAATCTATATTAATACCATTTTCACCTAACACTTGAGCTGCTTTAGCCAAAATATTAGGTTTACTTATGTTAGAACCTATTAAACAAACTATTGCAATATTTTTTATTTTTATATCGGTATACTTATCTTTAAGTTCATTAACTAATTTTTCACTTAAATCTTTTTCCCATACTACCTGTGAAATACTGTTGGCATTAGTCGCTTTCATTACATAACTAATATTATATTTCTTTAAGATCTTCATTATTTCATAATCAAAACCAACTTCTCCTACCATTGATGTGTCATGTACTTCTATTACAACCATTTTTTTTGAGCCAGCAATAATCTCTATTTTAGAGTCTTCTACTACATAATCTTTCGTTATTATTGTACCGGGATGATCAGGTTCAAAGGTATTTTTAACAATTAACTTAATACCGGCTAATTCTAATGGTTTAGAAGCTTTCGGGTGTATGGCTTCCATGCCGATATCAGCTAGTTGGTCTGCCACATTGTAGTTAGTTTTGCCAACTGGAATTGCTTTGGCTTCCCCCACAATGGCTGGATCGGCTGAAGATAGATGGTGTTCTTTATGAATAATAGCCTGGTCAGCCTCTAAAAAGGTGGCTACACGTGAAAATGTTATTTCAGAATAACCGCGTCCATACTGGGTTATCATACCACCTTTATCTTTTGTATAACCAGGGGCAATTACAATATTTCGAAACAAATCAATATCAGTAAATGATTTTTTAATTCTTTCTATCATTGTAAGTTGGGTCCTATCATAGAAACCGGTTAAATCTACAAACTGGGAACTAATTCCTAAATTAGACAGTATATTATGGGAATTATAGGCTGAATGTGCTTCCCCTAAAGAAGCCAAAATCTCTCTTGCTGCCGAATATATATTGGCTTCTTTTATATAACCTGAAGATATAATCTCTTCCATGCTATCTAAATACTTTTTAGTGTGTTCTATTCTTTTTTTGATAAAACGGTCTGCTTCTTGAACATCAAGACCCAAATCAGCAAATTTCTTGTTAATATCGGTCAATCTGTAAACTAATTGATCTAACTTTTCTTTATAAGTACCGTCATTATTAACAAAACTTTGATAGATACCGGGTTCTAAAGTTTTCTTATTCTCTAATAGTAAATCTGTAACTTTGGCATAAGCAGAAACTACAAAAACCCTATTATAGCTAAAACGTTCTGAGTCTGGTTGTCCAATAATATTTTCCAAAACTAACTGAAATTCAATCATTGAAGTACCGCCAATTTTTTCTACTGTTAACACAATAGATACTCCCTTCTAGATTCTATATTTTGTTCTATTATTATATTACTAGGACCGTTAACTTTCAAATATTATAGAGAATTATTTTTATAACTCAAACTCCATATCTTCATCTAAAAAGAAAATATTGTCTTCTGCAAACTGATTATTGAAATTAGGATTGAGCACCTGATTAGTGTGGTTAAAGTGAGTAAAGTAAATTTTACTATTATTTTTTTCTAATTTATTTTCTAATAATTCTTCAATTGTCTCTTCAATGGGAGGATGGGGAACATTTTTAATACTTCTGTCTCTAAGTTCTCCTAACTCCTCTTTTGTATAAAAAGTACCATCAATTAACATATAATCTGTACTTGTACTTAGATCAGCAAACTTTGCTCTAAACCCATCCCAACTATCTATATCAGGTAGATAAAAAAGTGCTTTCTGATCTCCTTTAATTAAAAAGCCAGCTGTATCTGTAAATTCAGCTCGGTGTGGTACTTGTACGGCCTCAATATTAAAGCTCTTATCATCATATATTTGTTGGCCAAAAATAAATATATTAATTTCAATATTGCCGTTATCAACTAAAGCCTGCCAGGGTTGATTATTAGATAAAAATTCTTTTAAACGCGAACTCCCTCTAACTTTTAAACCACTGCTGTTTAATGCCTCTTTCCCGAAGTACATTAATCCGGTATAATGACCCATATGAGCGTGAGTAATTAATATTTCTTTTAGATGATCCTCAGGAAAATTTAATTTTTGAGCTGCTTGATTTAATCTTTCTAACTGTTCAGGTATATGAGGAGTAGGATCAATTAAAAAACTTTCCTTAGCTTTTTTATCTAAGACTGCAATTGAAGCTGGATACCTTAGGAAACTTTTATCTTTTCTTACTCTTTGACAGTTAGGACAATCACAGCCCGACTGGGGGTAGCCCCCATCCTGAGCTGTACCTAACACTTTAATTAATATATCACTCATTATGCCTCTCTCCTTAAACTTTCCTCAGATTTTGTTGGCTCAATATCTGCAATAGTAAGTTCGGTTAAACCATAAAATGCATTAATTAAGATAACTAACATGGGGAAAAACAGAAATGGAATAAACTCAGCTGGCTGAGCCCCTAACATATTAGCTGCAAAGATAGCCGGGACACTCCAGGGTACTAATGTAATACCGACTGTACCACCGGCCTCTACATTCCTACTTAAGTTTTTAGTATGTAAACCCATTTTTCTAAATGTATTAGAAAACATCTTAGCGGGAATAATTATCGCTAAAACTTGTGCACCCGTACTTAAACCAATTAAAAAAGAAGTCGCTAAAGATGTTAATAACATTTTTCTTTTGCTGTTAATCCAGGACATCATCTTATCTAATATTATATCTAAAATACCAACTTTCTGCATTATTCCTCCTAAAGCCGCTGCGGTAATAAGTAAAATAATTGTACCGCCCATAGAAGTAACTCCACCTTTAGAAAGAAGGCTGTTAATCATCTCTACTTCACTACTACTCTTAAAGCCAGAGGTAAAAGCCCCTAAAACAGTTGCTAAACCAGCTCCCTGAAAAAGCACTGCAAAGATTCCTCCTAAAATTGACATTGAAAGCAAGGCAGGTATTGCTGGGGTTTTCCTAACAGCCAAGAAAATAGTTATTAAAGGCAGTATAAATAAAATTGGTGTAATATTAAAAAGTCCATTAATACCCTGCATCAAGGTATTAATTTGTTCAGTACCTTCAAATCCACTACCTATCTGTGACTGGCCTACTCCCCAGTAAATTACAAGAGAAATTGCAAAGGCTGGGATTGTATCCCAAAGCATATGTCCTACATGTTCAAATAGTTCGCAATCGGCCATAGCTGCGGCAATATTTGTAGTATCAGAAAGTGGAGAAAGCTTATCTCCAAAAAATGCACCAGAGATAATAGCGGCTGCAGTTAAAGGAGTAGAAAAACCCATTGCATTCCCAACTGCTATTAAAGCAATACCTACCGTTGCAATCGAAGTAAAAGATGTACCTAAAGTTGTGGAAACAATAGCTGTAATCAAAGCAGCCAAAGGAACAAACAGACCAGGACTTAAAAATTTAAGCCCATAAAATATCATAGCAGGTATTGTACCACTTAAAATCCAGGTCCCAATAATCGAACCTACAATCAGTAATATAAAGATAGCTGGTAAGGCATTTGATACACCTTCTTTTAGACCTTCCTGTAGTTCTTCCCAACCAAAATTATGTACAAAGCCAATAATACCAGTTGTTACTACTCCACTCAGTAAAGGCACTATCATACCAACCTTCCAGTAAAATACTGAAAAAGCTCCTGTTAAAAGTAAAATAATGATTGGTAAAAGGGCTGTAAAAAAAGAAATCTTATCTCTTCTCATTTAATACTCCTCC
Source organism: uncultured Halanaerobiales bacterium (assembly GCA_964430875.1). Classification (GTDB taxonomy): domain Bacteria; phylum Bacillota; class Halanaerobiia; order Halanaerobiales; family M55B127; genus M55B127. Next base: position 14,289 of record CAYSHP010000031.1, on the reverse strand, counting down.
TAAAGTTTTTTCAAATAATAAAAACTCAATTTAAAAATAAAAAAAGCCGTCCCTATATCAGGACGACATGCTCGCGGTACCACCTGAATTTATTCTGATAAAAACAAAAATCAGAACAACTCTTTTGAGAGCAAACACTCTCTCACCGGATAACGTTGGATAACGGCCAAGCCTACTATTAATTCAGCCGGCAACTCAGGGGTGTATTTCGGCTTTCGCTTACTGCTTCCCCAATCATAGTTTTTATTATTTGGATTGATTTTGAATAATTATATACAAGCAGAACATTAATGTCAAGTTCTTCTAAGGAAAATTTTTCTTGACATAAACAATCCTCAGTGGTAAAATTATAAACAATAAAATAAATCTAAATTCAATGAGCAAGAAGAGTAGCTTTATACTTTCATTTACAGAGAACCGCTATTGCTGAGAATTCGGTAATGAAATCATAAAGTGAATGGCCTTGTGAGAAGCAAGGGGAAATATCTTTTATAGATAGAGTATCCTTAAGCCGGCTTTTACCCGTTAACAGTAAATAAAAATCATCATTTAAAATTGATGGTTTTTAATAGAGTGAGTTAATATATATTAACTAACAAGGGTGGCAACACGGAATTATTAATCTTTCGTCCCTATCGGGAAGAAGGATTTTTTTATTGCGTGGTGCCACCTTTTTTAATTTTTATAAACTTTTAATAACCAGAAAGGAGCTGTTTAATTTGTATGATTTAAAGATAGTTGTTGAAAAAATAGAAGGTTTCTGTGACCTGCCGATGGAAGTTGGTGATTACTTTACCGTGAGCGGTGGGAAGATAGAAATACCTGAGGGTAAGCATATGTGCCTCTGGGCAATGCAGAGTCTAATGCCAGTTTTACCAGCTAAACAAAGAGAAATCAATGAAGAAAATGACTGGATACCCCATACTAAAAGATTTATCTGTCCAGATCCAAACGGGGGAGTTGTCTTTAGAATAGATAGAATTGATCCAAAAACCGGTAAATCTGTTAAAGAAGAAGTTGAAATACCACCGCGTATTCAGGTTAATGCGGAAGCTTGCACTGGCTGTCGAGCCTGTGAAACGGTCTGTGCATTTGTACATAAGCAAACTTTTAATGCTGAAAAGTCTCGGATTAAAGTCGAAAAAAATGAAATTAAAGGTGAAGATACCCCATTTGTTTGTAGGCAGTGTGGTGATGCTCCCTGCATCAAGGCCTGTCCAGTTAATGCTTTAAGTAGAGATTTCGAAACTAATGCTATCTTAGTTGATAAAGATAAATGTATAGGTTGTTATAAATGTGCAAAAGCTTGTCCTTTTGATGCCATTTCTTTTAGTGAAAATGATGTGGCTTTAATCTGTGATCTATGTGAAGGAGATATAGAATGTGTTAAAAGATGTCCAACTGATGCCTTAAAGTTTGATAATAAGGGGGGAAAAGAATAATGAATTACGGTTACTGTAATCAAGCGCTCCGTATCAATTTAAGCAAGAATTCAATAGAAAAAGAAGCATTGGATCCCCAATTTTTAAAAGATTATTTAGGTGGGCGTGGACTAAATGTTAGCCGCCTTTATGAAGAAGTACCACCTGAGATAGATCCTTTAAGTGAAGAAAACAAGATGTTTATTGGGGTTGGACCTCTTACAGGCACCTTATTCCCTGGAGCTGCTAGAGTAAACTTTACCGCAAAATCACCCCAAACTAATATCTTAGGTGATTCTAATACCGGTGGTTTTTTAGGATCGGAAATTAAATTTGCTGGCTTTGATCAAATTATATTAGAAGGTAAGGCTGACCAGTTATCCTATATTTACATAAAAGACAACCAAGCTGAAATCAGATCTGCTGAACATCTAAGCCAATTAGATACATTCGAAACCCAAAGAAAACTAAAAGAAGAAATCGATGATAGCCGGGTGCAAATTGCAGCGATTGGACCGGCCGCTGAAAATGGAGTTAAATTTTCCGGAATTTTTTGTAATATGGTCAGAGCAGCTGCTAGAACTGGCATGGGTTTAGTATTAGCCAGTAAAAATATTAAAGCTATTGTAGTCCGAGGAACTACAGACCTCGGGGCCAAAGAACCTGATAAATTTAAAAAGATGATAGATAAAATGGATAAAGAGATTAAAAACCATTCTGAGTATGAAACCAGGACCCGCCTTGGCACAACTCAGTTGGTCTCCTCCTTAAATGAGTTGGGTTGCTTAGCTACCCGTCATTTTCAAACCGGGTACTTTGCAGAAGCTGATCAGGTTAGTGGTGAATACTTAGAAGAAAATTACAAGCAAAAAGAAAAAGGCTGTTTTGCCTGTACAATCCCCTGCAGTAGATTTTTTGAAATAAAAGAAGGTAAATATAAGGGGCTAAAAAGTGAAGGGCCTGAATTTGAAGGACTAGCCGGTTTTTCTTCCCGAGTAGGAGTAACTGATATCGAAGATGCCTTACATGGAGTAGATTTGTGTAATCGTTATGGGCTTGATGTTATTACAACCTCAGAGTGTATTTCCTTTACCATGGAACTTTATGAAAAAGGTATTTTAAGTAGTGAAGAAGTAGATGGACTTAAACCAAACTTTGGTAATAGTGAAGCTGTTTTTGAATTGATTGAAAAAATTAAAAATAGAGAAGGCTTTGGAGATGTTCTGGCTGATGGAGTTTTAACTGCAGCTGAAAAGATCGGTCGTGATACTAAAAAATTAGCGATGCATGTTAAAGGTTTAGAAATCTTTCAAGCCGACCCCCGGGGAATTAAAGGCTATGGTTTAGGAGTAGCAGTTGCTACCCGTGGGGGAGATCATTTACGTAGTGAACCCTGGTTTGAATTTAGTGAAGATGCTGAAGCAGGCAAACGCAGATTTGGACATCCCGAATCAGCCTTTCGCTTAGAATATAAAGGAAAAGGACGGGTAGTTAAATTCTATGAAGAAAGATGTGTACTAGCGGACTGTTTAGAAGCTTGTAAGAACACAGTTGTTAATATGGAGATTATCTCTTTTCAAGAAGCAGCTGAACTTTTAAATGCATTAACCGAATATGACTTTACAGCCGAAGAAATCCAAAAGTCAGCTGAAAGAATTATGAATGTAGAAAGGGCTTATATTGTAAGAGAAGGTATTAGGCGAGAAGATGATAGTTTACCCGAGCGCTTCTTAAAAGAACCATTACCAGATGAATGCGGAGAATCAGCCGGCAGTGTAGTTGAATTAGAACCGATGTTAGATGAATATTACAAGGCTAGAAACTGGGAAGTAGCAACTGGAATACCAACTGAAGAAAAATTAAGAGAACTAGGTTTAGAAAAAATTATAGTTGATTTAAAAGAAAGAAATATTATTTAAAAACTAAGAGTATATGAGGAGTGAGTATTAAATGAAAAGAACGCAAAAAAATGATACTTTAGAGTTTTATGGCGGCAAGTTTATGGTCTTTGTCCCTATTTTATTAGCATTAGCCGGTTTAGTCTACATAGCTTTACAAAATGCCAACATCCCGGAATACTGGGTAGTCTTTTTACTTCCTTTGATCTTTATCATGCCTTTTGTGAAAGATAAAGAAAAGTTTGCTAATGTTATTATTGATGGTTTCAGTTCTAGAGTAGCTATGATATTAGTAGCTGCTGTAATGCTAGCTGGAATATCTGGTACGATTTTAAATGAAAGCGGTTTAGTTAAAACACTTGCAACTTATCTTGTTAACATGAATCTAGTTGGCAGTAGATTTGTCGTAGCAACCTTTATTCTGACTGGGATTGTGGCTTTATCTACAGGTACATCAGTGGGAACTATCTTTGTAGTCAGCCCTATCTTATATCCAGTTGGTTATCTGGTCGGCAGTAATCCTGCTTTACTGATCGGCGCCATTGTTTCAGGAGGTGCTTTTGGTGATAACCTATCACCAGTCTCCGATACAACCATTGCTTCCGCAACTACGCAGGGTATGGATATTGGAGGTGTGGTTAAAAGCAGGTTGAAATACTCCATACCAACTGCCTTAATAACTATTGTACTCTATGGTTTTATTGGGCGCGGAGGAAGTATGTCTGATCAAATCAGTGAATATGTGGGCACCCCTCAACCTGTGAGCCTGTTGTTTCTTTTGGTACCAATTGTAATTGTCTATCTCTGTGTAAGACAGCACCATTTAATTGAAGCTTTAAGTTATGGTATTATCACCGGCTTATTATTAGGCCTTTTTACTGGAATTATAACTCCCAATATGATAATCAATGTACCAGAACCATTTGGAGCTGGTGGTATTATTCTAGAAGGTATTCAAGGTGCTGTTCCAACTATAATTGTAGTCCTGATTTTATTTGCTCAAATTAACTTCCTTAAAGAAGGCGGCGGAATTGATATTATCATTAATATGATGGCCAAATTTGTAAGAGGAGTTAGGACTGCAGAATTATCAATTGTAACTTTGCTTATTTCCCTAAATGTTCTAACTGGACTTAATACAGCTGCGATTATTGGTACCGGTGAAATTGCCAATGAAATGGGTGAAAAGTATAATATTAGTGGTTATCGACGGGCCAACCTAATGGACTGTGCTGGCACAACTTTAAATTATTTAATCCCTTATATGGTGCCAGTTGTAGTTGGTTCAATGATGAGTTCTATGTATGCCCCCTTTGAAGATGCTGTCCAGGTCAGTACCGTACAAGTGGTCACTAATCAGTTTTATCCTTGGGTAATGCTGGTAGTCTTGATTTTTTCTATAGCTACCGGTTATGGACGTACGTTTGCTTTTTTAACTGATGTTGATTGATCTTATATATTTATTTTCATAAATTTAATAATAAATATAATGCTGCTGGATATATTTAATCTTCCATATCTAGCAGTCTTTTTTCTCCTTTATAATCATGTATCTCAGTTATATCCTGGATGACTTCAATGGTCCCCAAATAATTATTGTCTTTATCTCTTAAGGCATAATAATTTATCATAATATATTTACCCTGCATCTTAATTCTAAAATGTTCCTTATCTTTTCGTCCCTCTTTAAAACTAGCTAAGATTTCTTCAACAATATGCACACTTTCAGGTGGATGACAGTTTTGTACAGTTCTGCCAATTACAGCTTTTGAGCGGGGAAAGATTCTATTTTCATGGCCGGAAAAGTATTTGACCCTATCATCTTGACCGACATAAGTGATTTCTACCGGTAATGTATTTAAAATTATTTCTAACTGATCTACTTCAATCTCACCAGTCGGAAGTTTGACTGTTCCTTTAGCTATCTTATTTATCTTGCTTGCAATTTCTTTCTTTTTTAGATTAGAGATGTTGATAAAACAAAAGCCTTCTTCAATAAATTGATTATATATCTCATCCCAAAGATCTTCTTTAAGTACTCTATAAGCAACTGGAAACAATATATGTTCCTCTTTAAAAACCATTCTATTCATTAGACTTAATAATTTGCCTAACTGAATTTTATAACTATCTAAATCTAATTTTTTTTGGTCAGTTAATTCTTTTAACTTATTTATCTGCTTTCTAATGTCATCATGCAAAGACCACATGACAGCCATCGGTTTTTCGTAACTTACTACTTCTTCTAAATAAGGGAAAAGGATGTTCTCTTTTTTAATATAATGTAAATCAAACTGAGTTAAAAGAGTAAATTTCTTATTTAATTCTTGAACTAATTCACTTTTTTCTTCTGTTTGCAGTAATTTTTTAGTAATATCTTTAATTTCATTTAAAATATTTCCCATCGCTTGGTTTTCTTGTTTTAATAAATTAATTGGATGCTTTTTATCAATTGGTTGTTCCCATTGAAATTCTTCTAAAGTAGGGCCAATTACATTTAAAACTTTCTCAATATGGTTTTTAAGATTTTCGATACTTAAAGCATTCTTAACTAAAGTATCCTCTACAATCAAGACATCACTAGGATTTAAATCGCTTAGTCTTTCTCTATATTCTTTAATTTTGTCTGGATCTTTCTGACCAGCCAGGATCATCTCAGTCAGTTCTGCTAAAACCTCTCTTCTTTTTTTATTATTATTAATTATTTCTGACATAATTTACCTCCTTTGTTTTTTTCGACACTACTTTTATTTTACAACAAATTCCTGTATAATTTAAAGTATAGTAGTAAAGAGGTGAAAGTATGCCGAACTTAGAAAAAATACCTTACTTTTCTCATTTAAATGAAGAAGAATTGCAAATAGTAAATGAGATCTCAAGAGTAAAGAAGTATAAAAAAGATGAGATAATTTTCTTTGAAGGTGAAAAGGGAGATTATATTTATATAATAAAAAAAGGTCAAGTAAAAATGCTTAAAATGAACCAGAATGGGGATGAACAAATCTTGAATATCTTTAAGAAAAATGACATCTTAGCTGAAGTAATTGTTTTTGATAAAGAAAACTACCCCGCTACAGCAATTGCTTTAAATGATGTAGAACTATTTGCTATTGATAGTCAAAAATTATTTAATATCTTTTTAGATCATCCACAGATTACAGTAAAAGTTATGAAAGTAATGAGTGCAAGGTTAAGAAGAGCTCAGCAGAATATTAGAGACTTTGGACTTAAGGATAGTAAAAGTAGATTGGCCAGTTTACTCTTCCATTTAGCTGAAAAACATGGCAAAAAAAGCGGGAAAAACCAGGTGGCTATTTCATTATTTTTAACTCAAAAAGAATTAGCCAATATGATCGGTACTACCCGCGAAACCGTATCCCGAACTCTAAATAATATTGAAAAAGAAAATATTATAAAAACATCCCGTAAAAAGATTATAATTAAAGATATGGAAAGTTTAAAAAAACTAATGAACTAATGTGATATAATTCATATTAATCTTTAAAATTTGATTATATAATAAATGTAACAATAGATTTTAGAGGTGTGAAAAATGGATAAAAAAGAATTGATTGCAGAGGAATTTATAGATTTATTTAAAAAACATAACTTTGAAAAGATTAATCTTGCTATGTTAAATGATAATATAGATTTCCCAGTAAAAAATTATTTTAATAATAAGTATGAAATTTTGGATTATGTCCTACGTGATAAACTACAAGAAAAAATTGACTTAATTAAAAATTTAAAAGAAAAAAATATGTCTTTACAAAATAAACTGATTATGTTTTTTGATTACCACTTTGATTTTTTAAGAGAATATCCAAATGTTACTGATATCCTAATTAAAACATCAATGATTGAAGATGACAAAAAGCTAGTCATTATAAAAAGCTATATGAAAAACTTCAAATCTACCTTCAGTGAATTAATTAAAGACGAAATAAAAAAAGACAAAGTTCGGGATGTCGATCCCGAAATTATTGCAAGTGCCATACTACACGCTACCCATGGAGTAACTGTAAGGATTAAATATGATGAAAATTATGATTATGCCAAAGCTAAAAAAGAATTAGTCAACTTTATCTACTTAGGTTTAAATAACTAAAACCTATCTAATATTACAAACTTTCTAATATAATATGGATTATTTATTTAGGAGGGGTTTTCAATGTTTAAAACTGAATATCTACCGCAAATTTCCCACTTCAACAGATGGCCAACTATGATAAAAACTACTTGCTTGTTTATCATAATTGGCTTTTTTATTTTCTCTTCTTTTTTAAAGGCACAAGAAGTTCAAGACAATAAATACATACCTTATCCGCAAACGAGGTTTGCTGTAATAGCAGACCCACATGTCTTTGATATTAAAGGCAATATAAACAACCCCATATATTTAAAATATGGGGTAGAAGATAAAAATATATTACAATTAAGTTCTGAAATATTAGAAACAACTGTTGATAAGATTATAAAAAAGGATAATTTAGATTTTGTAATAATACCGGGAGATCTTACCGATTCAGGTGATATACAAAGTCATAAAGTGGTTGCAAATATTTTAAATAAGTTTAAAAGTCATGGAATTGATGTATATATTATCCCGGGTAACCACGATGGCTTTAATACTAAAGATTTTACAAATACTAATATCCCCCGTGAAATTATATCTCCCCAAGATTTTATTAATATCTATAAAAATTGTGGTTACAGTGAAGCTATCTATCAAGATGATAACTCATTAAGTTATATAGTAGAACCCATTAAAGGCTTATGGCTTGTAATGATTGACAGCTGTATTTATCATAGCAAAGATCATTACCATGTCTGCAATGGAAGGATAAGAGAATCCACGCAAAAGTGGCTAGATAATATATTAGATATCGCTATTAAAAAAAATAAAGCAGTTATGGGTGTTCTTCATCATAGTTTATTAGAACATTATCAAGGACAAAATAGGTTTTTTTCTAAGTACATAGTTGATGACTTTAATGAACTATCCACAAAGTTTGCTGCTCAAAATATGAAAGTTGTCTTTACAGGACATCACCATGCCCAGGATATTGTGAAAAAAGAGTTTGAGAATAATACTTTTATCTATGACATTGAGACTTCTTCATTAATAGCCTATCCTAATGCCTTTCGTATTGTGGAAATAAATAGTAATAATGAAATCTTTATAAAAAGTTATTATCTTAAAAATATTAACTCTTTTCAAGGTGATTTTTCTAACTATACAAAAAATCATGTGCAAAAAAGAGTTAAAAATGTTGCTGAAGATAAACTAGATAAATTCTATTTAAATCCGATTGATAAAGATAAAATATCACAACAAGCTGCAATTGCAATGATGGCTCATTATATGGGTGATGAACAGCCCCCAGAATCACTTGCTATTGAAGATTTAAATCTTTGGTCAAAATTTATCTATAGTTTTTATAGAAATCTATTAAGTTCTCTGTATGATGATCCGGCTCCTAATGACTTAAATATTAAGATTAATTTACATACTGGAAGTTGGTCTGAGTTAGAATAAAAATCATCTTTTATTTTTAGCTATTAATTATCACTTTATTTTAACATCTTATAATACTCTACCATTTTTGCCTAAGAAACTTCCCGCTTTAGTGTTTTCAACAATTCCTGTTTTTAATACTACTTGTCCATTAACTATTACATATTTAACACCTTCAGCAAAAACTAGCGGATCTTTGTACCCTCTTTTTTTATCATCAGGAAAAGAAAATTGCTCAAAATCAATTATAGAAATATCTGCTTTCATTCCCTGTTTTAACAAACCTCTATTTGTTAATCTGAACTGTTGAGCTGGCAGGGAAGTTAATCTTCTAATAATTTCTTCTGTGCGAACTCCTTTTTCTTTCATCATATTAAAAAATATGGGGAAAGCACCTGTTCGAAACAATTCATACCACACATATGGATTATTATTTTCACCAAATATTCTATCCGAACCCACCATTACTAAAGGATTATCAGCAATATTATCCGGATATATTGTACCTGGGAATTCTTTTTTTCTAAAACCACCATTCCAAAGTGTGAATTGTACTTTATCATTAAGAAGTAAATCTAATAATAAATCTTTGGGATCTTTATTGTATTCTTTACTTAAAGAGGCTAAACTTTTCTCTTCTAACTTTTTATCATCTGTATTAATTAAATACATATTACTCATTTTTCCCGAAAATATTCTAGCCTCTTTTTTTATCTTGTTTCTTAATTGAGGATCTTTTAATGCTTTATTAAGATTATCTAAACCTTTTTCAAATAAATCAGATACGGAAGCCATAATTGATTGAAGTAATCTATCTTTTCTTATACAGTGTCCACTGCTTTTTGGTATTGTATCAATAGCAATTTCTAAACCAGCTTCTCTTGCTTTTAATACTTCATCAAAAGCCTCTGGTACCGTTGGAGTCAGATGAGAAACCTGTACTCTCACCTTGGCACTTTTACCAATTTGAATTGCTTCTTTTACTGCTTTGAGCACTCCAATATAACTTCTCAAATGAGAAGTATATATACCATCTTCTTTTCTTACAAGTTCAGCTGCTTTAATTAGCTCTTTTGTATCAGCATATTTACTGGGTATATAAGCTAAGCCTGTGGATAGGCCTAAGGCTCCTGCTTTAAGACCTTCTTTTATTTTTTCTGCTATCAACTCTGTCTCTTTTTTAGTTGGTTTTCTGTTTTTAGAGCCGCCCATCACAGACCACCTTATGGTCCCATGGCCTAATAATATTCCCATGTTAATATTAAATCCCTTATTTTTAACTAACTTTATATATTCTTGTAATGAACACCACTGATTTTCAGCATAATAATCTAAAGAAGAAAGTAATCCATTTTTGTACATATATTCAAATATTTTTTTAGAGTCACCCGGGGTTACAGAATGTCCACAGTTACCATTAATAATTGTGGTTACTCCCTGTCTTAGAAACGCTTCAAACTTACCATCTTCTAAAACAATAAATTCTTCATGAACATGAGGGTCTATAAAACCAGGTACCACGTTCTTGCCTTTTGCATCGATAACTTGCTGACTTTTTTTATCTATTTGACTGGCAATTTCAGTAATTTGCTCTCCTTTTATTGCTAGATCCGCTTTAAAACCTGGATTGCCGGTCCCATCTATTATAAATCCATTTTTAATTACTAAATCATATGTGGGAGAAGACATTTAATTCTCTCCTTTCTTAAAAACTAATATTCATTATTCAATTAATATTTATTTTTCGCTTTCACTAGTTAGATATAGCTCATCTAAGTTATTAACTTTTTTATCTTTTAGTTTAGGAGGAACCATATAAGCTTTTTTTGAGTGATTGAGTCCGGCACCTAACAAAGCTTCAGATATTTTTAGACTTGTTTTTGATGGATTGATAACCGGAATATTTAATTCAGCTTGCAGCCTTTGGTCTATATCTAAAAATCCCATTGACATACACTTTAAAACTAATACTTCTGCCCTATCATGTTCTATAGCTTCTTTACCTACTGCAAGCATTTTATTAAAAGTCATCTCTTTATTTTCAGCTAATTCTAAAACGGGTATATTAAGCGGTTTAACCGATACTAGGCTTTGAGCCACACCTGCTTTATGAGCCAATTCATAAGCATTTGCAATTCTACTATCAGTAACAGTTAAAACCGAAAAGCGATTGCCTAACATTACAGCCATCTGCATACCACTTTGTCCAGGGCCAACAACTAGCATCTTGGTAGTAATTTCACGCATTGCATCTAAGCCTGGGTCACCTGCACAACCTAATATGGCTGCATCAAAACCCATTTTTTCTATTTCATAAATTTTTTTGGCTGTAATGGGAATACTTAAGTATTCTTCATAACTTGATTCAATAGAAGCAGGTCCTTCCATTATATCAAATATCTTTACCTCAGTTTCTACTGCAGCCCATTCTTTCAATAAATTTTCTCTTCGGCTCAATTCTTTTTTATCCATAATACCAGGTACTACATATGCTATTTTCAAGTTTTAACCTCCTACTAGTTTTTATACTTTCTACCAAACTTCTTTTAGAACCCTTAATACATTACCTCCGATAACTTTTTTTATCTCTTCATCACTATAGTTATGTTTAACCAACCACCTAACTATATTGATATTAGATTCTGTTGGGTTTTCCATTCCTTTTACATAAGCAACCTCCTCATAATCGGCTGCTCCTTCCGTTTCTTTAATCGATAGTTTATCCTCAAAAGCATGGTGAATTCCTACATGATCGCCATACATCGTATCAGGTCCAAAAGCAACATGCTCAATTCCTACCAAATCAACTAAATATTCAAAATGCTGCATAACAGGTTCAATGGTATGCACTCTATCTTCATAAGTTAAAGTGGTGTGAGGAGACGCTTCTACACCAATTACACCACCTTTTTCAGCACAGGCTTTAAATACCTTATCAGGTGCAAATCGATTAGATTCCCAGAGTTCTTTTACACCAATATGGCTTAAAAATATAGGGTCCTGACTTGCCTTTATTACATCAATGGTAGTTTGAGTACCACAGTGTGAACAATCAATTGCCATACCCAGTTTGTTCATTCTTTGAACTGCCTTTTGCCCAAAAGAAGTTAAACCACCATCTCTTTTTTCTTTTAAGCCTGAACCTAAACAATTTGATTCACTGTAAGTAATTCCCATCAATCGCAAACCAAAACCATATAAGATATCAATTCGGTCTAATTCATTTTCAATCATGGCTGCCCCTTCTGCCGTTGGTATAAGGGCAATTTTACCTTCATTTTTAGCCTTTTTTATATCAGCAACTCTTTCACATTTGATAATAAAATCCTGATGGGCTAAATCACAAAACCTCATTCCCATATCATAAAGCACATCATTCCATTTCCAGCCGTTTTTAGAAGTAATATTACAGGCTCCGTCCATCATATTATCAAAAACCGCATCCAGATAAGACTTTGATAAAGCTTGGTAAGCAATATATTCCCTACCTTCTCGATGATAATCATCTATATCTCTTTTGAGATTTTCAGGTAGTAAAACAGGGTGGTCGTGTAAAGAAATATTAATTTCTTCTTCAAGTATTCTTTGAGCCCTCTTTTCTTGCTTATTAGAAAGTGGTAGATAATATTCTTCTACCCAATTAAGCGGGTCAATAGTTTCAAACTTTTTATAATCCTGACCAGCTTCTAAATAAGAATAGGCTTCATATCCCTTATATTCAGTGTTTTTACCCATTTATTAAACCTCCATATTATTAAATTCATAGGAATTACTGATAAGAAGCCTGCATAAAAGCAGGCTTCTTATCTTTTATCTATCTTAAATTATCCTTAAATATTATTTAAAACTCCAATTCTCCACATCAATATATTCATTAAAGGCAGTAAAACTTTCGGCCGGAATATGAAGTTCATCATTATAAACTGCTCCCTGGATTGGCCAATAAAGCGGATAACAGGCTGCATCCTCAAGCACAATTTCCTGAATTTCTTGATAAATTGCCCATCTGGCTTCATTATCAACGGTAGTTACTAACTCTTCAACCAATTCATTTACAACTGGTTTATCATAGGTACCAAAGATCGAATTCCAGGAAGAGTCTTTATGGTATAGTTCAACAAAATCATAAGGAGATGGTCCTCCGGTTACCCATCTTTCTCTAAACATAGGAGCTTCCCCGGTGGCGGTTACATCTAGATAAGTTCCCCATTCAATGGCAACAACTTCACAGTCGATCCCTACTTGGGCTAAATGTTGTTGAATTAACTGTGCTTCCTGTACTCGGTCTGTATGGTTAGAAGCTACATAGATAGCAGTTTCAAATCCATCCGGGTAACCAGCTTCTGCCATTAACTCCTTAGCTTTTTCGGGATTATATTCATAATCATTAGCATTAGGAGCAGTTGCAGGATGGAAATCCGGTATACGGCCGACAGCCGGAACAGCCAGATCTCCTCTAGTTAAAGTAATAATTTCCTCTCTATTAACAGCATAGGCAACAGCCTGTCTTAGCCTTACATCACTAAATATGCTATCTTCTCTTTTATTGAAACATATTCTATCATCCTGAAATTTTCTGTATTCAGCTGATGCAATACCTGGCTCGTCTTTTAACCTCTTGTATTCTTCAGCATTAGGTTCTAAATAGAAGTCTACTTCTTTTGTTATTGTAGCCATTACAGCTGAATTAGATTCCGGATAAAAGTTGAATTCTACTCGATCAATATCAACTTCTTTACCCCAATAATTTTCATTTTTTTCTAAAACAATTCTGCGTCCTGAATCATATTTAACAAATTTATAGGGGCCAGTTCCAACTGGATTTTGTGCATATCCATCCCAGCCTACTTCTTCAATATATTCTTTTGGTACGATATGTTCATTGAACTGACAATAGCTTAAAAATGTTACATCAGCTTTCTCTAAGGTAACTTTGAGTGTATGGTCATCAATGATTTCTATATCATCAATAACTGTATAGTATGCTCTATAAGGAGAAGCAAGTTTTTCATCCAACCATGACTCATAGTTAAATTTAAGTACTTCTGCATCTAACCTTTCTCCATTATGAAAGGTAATCCCTTCTCTAATTTTAAATATATATACTTTCCCATCTTCTTCAATACTATAGTCCTTCAAGATTGAACCTTCTGTTATAAAATTACCTTGGGAATCAACATTTAACAAGGGGTCTGAGATTTGTGCTAAAACAACATTAACCTCAGTACCCTGTGTAGTTATAGGATGCAAAGAAGCAGGTTCTGTTTTCATCGCAATCCTGACAGTTGAAACATCCTGGGCAGTTATTAAACCTGAAAACAAAATCAAAATGACTACTAAATTCAAGACCATAAATAATCCTAATTTCTTTTTCATATAATACTTCCTCCTCTATTCTTCGTATTGTCAAAAGTTTTCTAATCAATATAGTCCAAAACCCTGTCAAAATAAG
>CAYSHP010000030.1:25235-27957 GCA_964430875.1 uncultured Halanaerobiales bacterium | reverse complement strand
AAAATATAAAATTATTTTTTTGATTTCATACTTTCTTCATATTTAAAATCTATAATATATTTACAGTCGAAATTAAAGACAAATAAAAATATGAAGGAGAGATTAATATGAAGAAAGTAATAGTATCAACATTAGTTTTATCATTAATAGTTTTAGGATTTGGAGCATTTTCAGTTGAGGCTCAGATGGGAAATAAGGCAGGCGGAGTAGGTAATAGAATTAATAATGATATACAAAGACCGGCTTTTCAATCAAATGTATTAGACTTAGATGAAGAACAAACAGACCAAATAGCAGAGATAAAAGAGTCACATTTTGATAAAAGAGAGCAACTTATAGAAGAATTGCAAACTACTCAAAAAGAGTTAAGAACAGAACTATTGAAAAATGAATCACCTGAAAAAATATCTGCTTTAGAAGCAAAAGTAGAAACTTTAAGAAAACAAATTGATCAAGCTAGAACCGATTATTTTAATGAAGTCAAAACAGTTTTAACTGAAGAACAAGTAAAGATGATGGCGGAAAATGAATACAGATTAGGACTAGCAGTTGGAAATAATTATGGTCCTAACAATACTAATACTTATAATCAAACCAACCGTACTAATGTTAATGGAACAGCTCGTGGACAAGCGCGTGGTCGTCATGTAAGTGGAATGCGTGGAAGATATAACAATACTGCTAAATAAGGGTATTGCTTTTAATAGATATTAGATATGTACTTACTAAGGCCCCGTGAACAGCGGGGTTTTTAACTTTCAATTAAAAAAAGAAATTAAAGGATATAATTTTAAGATTTATTGAGTATTGATAACTTTAATGGTATAATAAACTAGTAAAAAGAAAATAAACAAGTAATCTTTAATCCCTAAGCTATAGTAGAAGTAGTCAGGGATTTTTTGTTTTTATCTCCATATTTTATCTGATATTGCAATTTATAGATATCAGAAAGGAGGCAAATATGTTGAAAAAAATTAAAATAATTAGTCTAATTCTCCTTTTTATCATAACCATATTTTCAATAAATACCTTAAATGAAACTGCTATTGCCCAAACATCAGATGGCCTGATAAGGCTAGTAGCTTTAGGTGATTCTACTCCGGCTGGGGATGGGGTTAAACCTAGTGAAAATTATATTAGGGTCTATGCTGAATATGTTGAAAATGACCTGGATGTTGAAGTTGATATAATTAATTGGGCTACCAGTGAAGATAGAAGTCTAGCGAGGTGGGTACAGGCGGTTACTACAGATGAAATATTTAGAATGGATTTAAAAAATGCTGATATTATAACAATCTGGATCGGCTGGTATGACATAATGCCTTATATTTATAAAACAGACCGTGTATATAAAAAAGAATTAAATATGACAACTGAAAAAATGGGAGATAGTTTGCATATTCTATTCTCAGAGATTACAAGGTTAGCTGATCCTAAGGAAACCTTGATTTTAGTAGCTGAAACCGGTATACCTCCTGGTATTGTAAAAGCCTGGAAAGAGAACAATACTTTTCAAGAATTAAAAGAGTATGCTTATGAAGACTGGCGGGATTACTTAGTAAAGGCAGCAGAAGAAAATAAGATAAAGGTAGTGCCTACTTATAAAACATATAATGGTCCAGAGGGAAATAGTATACTACCTGATGTGTATATGCAAAGTGATGGAATTCATCTTTCAGCTAAAGGCCATAAATTAATGGCTGATATTCACAGAAATATGGGATATAATCCACTAAAATAAATATTATAATTAACAAGATAACCATTAATCTCTTTTCCCTAAGGATTAATGGTTTTTTATTTAGATCCTAGATAAAATTTAAAGATTTTTGTCCAAAATACTAAGCTGACTTTAGTCTGAAATAAACATTGACATCCTATGAAATATTTGTTAAGATTAATTTACTAAACTGAACGGTCGGTCGAGAGAATTAGGAGTGATTAAATGAAGGAAGATACCAGAACTACAATTATGAAAACCGCCATCAAATTATTTGCTGAAAGAGGCTTTAGTGATACCTCTATGTCCAAGATTGCAAATCAAGCCGATGTCGGTAAAGGAACTATTTATTGGCACTTTGATAGTAAAGAAGATCTTTTTTTATCAATAATAGAAGAAAAAGGGAAAACTTACTTCAATGAAGTATTGAAATTAGATGATAGTGATATGGTACCTGAAGAAATTATATATAAGTATATTAAAGACCGGATCGAGTTTATTGAGAACAACTATGATGTAGCTAAGATGTTAATTAATAATACCGATGTAATTAACAGAGATTTTAGGGATACGATGGAAAAAAGGCACAAACAAATGATAAAAGTATTAGAAAATACAATTCAAAAAGGTATGGATAAAGGGATGTTTCGTGAATGTAATAGTAAAGAATATGCCTTGATGATAATCAATACAACTAATAGTGCGCATAATAACTTTAGTTGCGGTATAGAGGGAGATATAGAAACTAGAACTAAAAAAATATACGATTTTATTATGCATGGCTTAGATGGGAGGGAAGTTGAGAATGAGAAAGAGTAAAATATTAATTACAGTATTTACATTATTAATAATAACAACGACAGTATTTACAGCGGCTGCTGAAGAGTTGTCCTTAGAGCAAGCAGTCCAAAAATTTGTAAATAACAGTAACCAGTTAGAAAATGCTAAAAGAGATATTAAGTCATCAGAACTTGATTTAGAGTTAGCTAAAAAGGGTTTAGC
>CAYSHP010000030.1:0-25135 GCA_964430875.1 uncultured Halanaerobiales bacterium | reverse complement strand
TTTGAAGAACAACCTCAGGATAACTATAATACAACTTTAACCTTAAATAAGCCATTATATTTAGGTGGTCAGGTTAGAAATAGTGTTAACTTAAGTGAAAAAGCGGTCCAGTTAAATAATTTAAAGTATGAACAGTCTTTAAATGATAATTTGAATGCAGTGGTCCAATCCTATTTTAATGTTTTAATAAAAGAAAGCCTGGTGGAAATTCAAAAGAACTCTTTAAAATTAGTGCAGAGCCATTTAGATAGTGTACAGAAAAATTATGAAGCCGGGTTAGTTGTTAAAAGTGATGTTAATGAAGTAAAGATAGAAGAAAATAAGACGAAACAGTCAATAATGACAGCTGAAAATGATTTAAAGATTGCTAAAAAAAGATTAGCAGACTTACTGGAATTAGATAATACTGACTTTTCTTTAAAACAACCCAGTATACCTGAATTAGAAGAAAAACTACAGTCTCAACTCGATAAAGCTTATGCAAATAGATTTGAGATGAAGAGTCTTGAAATCAATCAAGAAATGAAAGATATTAATAAAGAGATGGAAGACAATTTATTTAAACCGTCTTTTTTTCTAAGAGGTAATTATAGTTTTCAGGGTAGTGACTTAAGCTTTGATAACGGCAGCTTTTCAGTTACTTTAAGTGGCCAGGTTTCTCTTTATGATGGAAACAAATCTGATTTGAAACAAGAGAAAGTTGATTTAGAAAAAGCAAATATTGATAATAATAAGGAGCAGCTTAAAAAGAATATTGAAACTGAAATCATGGCTGCTTTATATAAGATTGATGAAAATAGGGAAAGTTTAGAAATTGCTAGGCAAAATGAAGAACAGGCTTTAGAAAACTATAATCAAGCCGTAAAAAGATATGAAAACGGTGTAGGAACCAGTCTTGATGTATTAAGAGCAGAAACAAATTTAAGTCAGATTCAGATTAGTAAAAACCAAACTCATTATCAGTATATAATGAGTATCTATAGCTTACTTCATAAGACAGGCACCCTAAATAATTATTTTGAGGAAGTGATTCAAAGTGAAAACCAATAAAACATTATACCTTACCATAGTCTTAGTCTTATCCTTTAGCCTTATAGCAGGTGCTCAGACTCCTGTTAAGACTGTTCAACCCCAGAGAGATGATATAACGATTACAGAACTATTATCAGGTAAGGTAGTACCAGAAAAGATAGTTAACTTACCGGCAGAAATTAATGGTGTAGTAAGTGATATATATGTATCAGTTGGTGATAAGGTAAAAAAAGGTGATAAAATCTTAGAATTTGATAAAAGCCAACTTTTAATTCAGAAAAAACAGTCAGAAGCAGGTCTTGCAGCAGCCAAAGCGAACTTAGCTCAGCTTAAAAAAGGAGCTTCTAAAGAAGATATTCAAACTGCTGAAGCCAATTATGAACAAGCACAGGTTTCATTAGATAGTGCTCAAAAAAGTTTAGAATTAATTCAAAAGATATATAATGACAAGACTTCCTTAAAACAGCAGTTGATTAATGCGGAGATGCAGTATAAAAATGCGCAAAAACAACTACAGTCGGCTGTAGAAAGAGTTAATCAGGCTGAAAAAGCCTTAGAACAGGCACAAGTTGGTGTTCGTCAAGCAAAAAATAATTTAGAACAGGCCAAAAATGACTATGAGAGAATGCAGCAACTATTTGAAGACAATGTTATTAGTGAAAAGCAGTTAGAAGGCACTAAACTGCAGTTAGAAAATGCTCAATCTTCCTATGAAAATGCTCATTTACAGGTTGAAAATGCAAAGGGTTCAGTAGAAAGTGCCAGGATTGCCAAAGAACAGGCTGAAATTTCTGTAGATACTTCAAAACAGATGTATGAGATAGCCCAAGAAACCTATAATAACCCAACTCAGCTAGAACAGCAGCTTCATCAAGCTAAGACTCAGGTTGAAGTATCAAAAGTAAATGTAAAGATTGCTAAATCTAATCTTGATAAAATTAAAAAAGGTCCAGACCAGGAACAAATTGATGCTGCTCAGGCTAATGTTAACCAAGCTAAAGCTGGTTTAGAACAGGTTAACCTTCAATTATCAAAGGCATCAATTACCAGTCCAATAAGTGCTCATATTGCTTCTGTGAATACAGAAGAAAATGAAATGGTGGGCCCTGGTACACCCGTTGTTAGAATGGCAGTAACTGAAAAATTAAATATTGAAACCAGTGTAACTCCTGATCTTAGACCATATATTTCTAAAGGAGATTCTGTTGATATTATTGTGAAAAATGGTAAAACAATTAATTTTGAAGGTAAAATTAAAACTATTTCACCAGTAACTAACCCTCAAAATGAAGCTTTTCCTATCACAGTAGAAGTGGTTGAGAAGACAGGCCAGATATTTCCAGGTATGTTTGTAGATGTGAGAATTAGTAAAGAAAGTGCGCGTGAAGCTTTAACTTTACCCATAGATGCAGTTGTTAATTTAGAAACATTTCCCCATGTCTTTGTAGTTCAGGATGGAAAGGTAGTTAAGATAAATGTAGGAATTGGAATTGTATATAATAATAAAGTTGAGATCACAGACGGACTTTGGGAAAATGATAAAGTAGTTATTCAAGGACAACAACAGTTATCTGACGGCCAGTCCGTTGAGGTGATTGAATAATGAAACTATCTGATTTCTCGATAAAACGCAGTGTAACAACTGTAATGTTAATCCTCTTAGTTGTAATATTAGGTTTTATTTCACTTGATAGATTAAGTATTGACCTATTACCTAATATTACTTTTCCAGGGGCAGCAGTTGTTACCTCCTATCAGGACGCTGGTCCAGAAGAAGTGGAGTCATTAGTTACTAAGCGGCTTGAAAATTCACTGGCTACAGTAACTAACGTTAAATCTATTAATTCAACTTCAGATGCCGGTCAGTCCACGATAGTAATGGAATTTAACTATGGTACGGACATGGACTTTGCTGCCTTAGATATGCGGGAAGCAACTGATATGGTTTCTGGTATTTTACCAGATGATGCAGGAGAACCCCTAATTTTTCAGTTTGACCCTTCTATGATTCCAATCTTACAGTTAGGGGTTTACAGTGGACAAAACTTAGCTGATCTAAAAACAAATGTAGAAGATAATGTAATTCCCCGTTTAGAAAGATTACCTGGGGTTGCTTCTGTAAATCTTACCGGTGGTCTAGACCGGGAAATACTTATTGAATTAGACCGTAATAAGATGGAGAATTATGGAGTTGATTTTAACTCTGTAACCCAGAACTTATTACTAGAGAACTTTAACTTATCGGGTGGTAAAGTAGACCGCGGTAATATAGAATATTTAATCCGGGTAACCGGTAAATTTGAAAATATAGATCAAATTAGAGAGGTATTAATCCCAACGGGATCACGTCAGGGATTTGTGAAGTTAAGTGATATTGCTAATATAAAAGATACTTTTAAAGAAATGCAAAGTATCACCAGGGTTAATGGACAGCCGAGTATTGGTTTAACAATACAAAAGCAGACTGATGCAAATACAGTGGCAGTGGCAAACAGAGTGCGTGATGAAGTTGATGCTATCAAAGGTGATTATGAGAATTTAAATCTAGTACCGATTGCTGATCAGGCTGAATATATCGAAGATTCCATTAATAATGTATATAGAAATGCTATCTTAGGCGGTCTATTAGCAGTAATAGTACTATTTTTATTCTTAAGAAATATCCGTAGTACGTTAATTATTGGTTTAACTATTCCCATTTCAGTTGTAGCCACCTTCCTTTTACTATATTTTGGTGGATTAACAATAAATATTATTTCTTTAGGTGGTCTTGCGCTTGGAATAGGGATGTTAGTCGATAACTCTATTGTGGTCTTAGAAAATATTTTCCGGTATAAACAATATGGATTAAATCGAGTAGAAGCAGCCAGCCGGGGAAGTGAAGAAGTAGGTATGGCTATTACAGCTTCTACATTTACGACAATCGTTGTATTTTTACCGGTTATATTTGTACAGGGATTAACAGCTCAAATATTTAGAGAACTTGCTTTAACAGTTAGTTTTTCACTATTTGCTTCTTTAATTGTTGCTTTAACATTAATTCCTATGCTTTCATCTAAGATATTAAAGTTAACTAAAAAACAGATGAAATTAGGCACAGATTCTACTTTAGGATTTGTTAAAAAGAATTATCAGCGTTCTTTAAACTGGTTTTTACACCATCGCTGGACAATAATTATAATAATATTAATTCTGGGAGTAGGTGCTGGCTTTTTGGCAGTGGACTTAGGTACAGAGTTTCTACCTCAGTTTGACCAGGGACAGTTTACGGTTGAATACAGCTTACCAGTGGGAACTGTGATTGAAGAAACCGATGATGTAGCTAAAAAACTAGAAGATACCATAGGACAAATCCCGGAAGTAGAAACGATCTTTACCAATATCGGTGTCAGTAATATGATGAGTGGTTCTACTTCTTCTGAAACAGGTTCTTTTACAGTTATCTTAAAAGACTTAGCTGAAAGAGAACGTTCTACCAGTCAAGTCATGGAAGAGTTAAGACAGAAGGTTAAAATTGCCGGTGCAGATATCAGTATTGAGTCTCAAAGCGGTTTCTTTGGACCAACTGGTGGAGCTCCGATTAATATTAAGGTGGTTGGCCAGAATTTAGATGAGTTAGAACGATTATCTGGATTAGTAATGGAACAGATGCGACAGGTTGAAGGGGTAAGAGAAGTAGAAGATTCATTTGAAGAAGGTAGACCCGAATTTAACATTCAAATAGATAGAGCCCTTGCTGCCAGATTAGGACTTAGAACCAGAAGTGTTGCCAATACAGTAAAAACAGCTGTCACTGGTAGTGTTGCAACTCAGTTTGAAGTTGGTGGTGACCAATATGATGTAAGAGTGACATTGACTGAAGAAGATAAAAGGAATCTTGAACAGATTAAAAATATCATGTTGCCTTCACCAACTGGAGCAAAAGTACCACTTTCCAGAGTGGCTCAATTTGATTTATCAAAAGGGCCTAAACAGATCTTAAGAATTAATCAGGAAAGGTATGCTGAAATAACTGCATCCCTATTCCAAACTGATTTAGGTACAGCTGTTAATGAGATACAACAGAGGATCAATGATAATGTTGAATTTCCAGAAGGCTATAATATAAGGTATGGTGGACAGTTCCAGGACTTACAGCAGTCCTTTACAGATTTATTTTATGCCTTCTTATTAGCGATAGTATTAGTTTATATGGTAATGGCTTCTCAGTTTGAATCACTGGTTCATCCTTTAGTTATTATGTTTACAGTACCACTAGCGGTAATTGGTGTGGTCTATGGACTATATATCACCAATACAACTATTTCTGTACCAGCTTTGATCGGTATTATTACATTGACGGGTATAGTGGTAAATAATGCGATTGTGCTTGTAGATTATATTAATAGACTAAGAGAAGAAGGTAAAACCAAGCTTGATTCTATCTTAGAAGCAGGTCCAATTAGGTTAAGACCGATTATGATGACTGCCTTAACTACAGTTTTAGCATTAGTACCCTTAGGTTTAGGAATTGGGGAAGGTTCTGAATTAGAACAGCCGCTAGCTATTGTAGTAATAAGTGGCCTATTGTTCTCTACCTTCTTAACCCTGTATGTAATACCAGTTCTGTACTCATTATTTACAGATATTAGTGATAAAATTAAAGATAAAGTTAAAAAAGTAGTCTAGATAAGCTAAATATTTAGTAAAGAATAACAAAAAGGGGGTTGATTTTTTACAATCAACTCCTCTATTTGTTTAACTCTTACAAAAAACCCATTAAATCAGCTTAATATATTGTATTTTTATCATGATTATGTTAAAATATAAAAGTGCTGAGGAATGAATAGCGAAATAATAATAGCTGGGGGTGACCTATAGTGTTTGTACTAAAAATATTTCACTTAATAGTTGCGATTGCAGTAATAGTAGGTGTTCTACTACAATCTGGAAAAAGTGCTGGTATGTCCGGTGTAATTGACGGTGGAGCCAGTCAATTTTTTGGGAAGAAGAAAAAAGGATTGGATGAAAAATTAAGTAAATTTACTACAGTAGCTGCTATAGTGTTTATGTTAACATCATTAATCATTGCATTTATTTAAAAAATTAAATACAGACATGGGGGTGTTTGAAATATGAATTTTATAACTCCTGCTGCAGGAGTAATTGCACTATTATTCGCATTATATATGGCCTCTAAAGTTAAAAAAGCTGATGTGGGTTCAGATAGAATGAAAGAATTATCAAGATCCATTAATGAAGGAGCAATGGCTTTTTTAGGCCGTGAATATAGAATATTAGTGTTTTTTGTTTTGATTGTAGCAGTAGTAATGACTTTTACAGGTAATTTAGGCTGGCAGACCGCTGTTTCATTTATATTGGGAGCAATTTTCTCTGGACTGGCTGGATTTATTGGTATGCAGATTGCTACCCAGGCAAATGCCAGAACAACCAATGCTGCTCAGAGTAGTTTAAATGAAGCTCTACAGATCGCATTTTCCGGTGGATCAGTTATGGGTATGTCAGTTGTAGGTTTAGGAACACTTGGACTCGGAATTCTATATATCTTTTTTACTAAAAACATAGACTATATTAGAGGTTTTGCTTTTGGAGCCAGTTCTATAGCTCTTTTTGCACGTGTAGGGGGCGGTATTTATACGAAAGCTGCCGATGTAGGAGCTGATCTTGTAGGTAAAGTAGAAGCTGGAATTCCAGAAGATGACCCTAGAAACCCGGCTGTCATCGCTGATAACGTTGGAGACAACGTCGGTGATGTAGCAGGTATGGGAGCAGACCTTTTTGAATCTTATGTTGGTTCTATTGTTGCAGCAATGACATTAGGAACCGTAATGAGTGTAAACCACGTAGTTACACCATTATTACTGGCAGCAATAGGTATTATTGCTGCTATTATTGGTAGTCAATTTATTAAATTAAAAGAAGGCGGTAATCCTGCTAAGGCACTTGAAAAAGGTACACTTGGTAGTGCTGTTTTAATGGTTATTGGTGCTTTCTTTTTAATCAGATTTATGATAGGAGATATGGGCGTATTTTATGCCGTAGTTGCTGGACTTGTTGCCGGTATTTTAATCGGTAGAATCACTGAATACTATACTTCTGAACATTTTGGCCCTGTTAAATATATTGCAGAACAGTCTGAATCTGGTGCTGCAACTAATATTATAAGCGGCCTATCGGTTGGTATGAGAAGTACTTTATTCCCAATCTTAGTAATTACAGTTGTTATCTTTATTGCCTATTACTTTGCAGACCTTTATGGTATTGCTATGGCAGCTGTAGGTATGTTAGCTACAACCGGTGTTACACTCTCGATTGATGCCTATGGGCCAATCGCTGACAATGCGGGTGGAATTGCTGAGATGGCAGAATTACCAGCAGAAGTTAGAGAAAGAACAGATAAATTAGATTCAGTTGGAAATACAACAGCTGCAATCGGTAAGGGCTTTGCAATCGGTTCAGCGGCCCTAACAGCCTTATCATTATTTGCAGCTTTTTCTTCAGCAGTAAACTTAGATGGAATTAGTCTTACTAATCCTAATGTTATTATTGGGCTATTCATTGGTGCTATGTTACCATTCCTCTTTTCTTCACTTACAATGGATGCTGTTGGAAAAGCAGCCTTTCAGATGATCGCGGAAGTAAGAAGACAGTTTAAAGAAATTCCCGGTATTATGGAAGGAACAGGTGAACCTGATTATAAGAAGTGTGTGGATATTTCCACGGCAGCTGCTTTACGGCAGATGGTGTTACCCGGCTTGTTAGCTGTTATTGTGCCTGTTATAGTTGGCCTATGGAACGTACAGGCTTTAGGAGGACTTTTAGCTGGTGCTTTAAGTACGGGAGTTCTCTTAGCTATTATGATGGCCAATGCAGGTGGTGCTTGGGATAATGCCAAAAAATACATTGAAGCAGGAAACTTTGGAGGTAAAGGAACAGATACCCATGCTGCTTCTATTGTTGGAGATACAGTTGGTGATCCCTTTAAGGATACATCTGGACCCGCACTTAATATCTTAATTAAGTTAATGACAATAGTATCTTTAGTATTTGCACCATTATTTATCTAAAAGATTCGAAATAACAGATATTCCAATATTATGATATAAAAGGGCAATTATCTTCTGTAACAGGGGGTTTTTGCCTTTTTTTAATTTTAACCCAGAGGTGATATAATGGATTTAGGAAACGATAAGATGTGTTTTGCCTGTGGAGAGGATAATCCAATTTCACTAGGCTTAAAGTTTGCAAAGATAGGAAATAAAAAAGTAAAGGCTGAATTTATACCCCAAGATGTCCATCAAGGATATGACGGTATCATGCATGGGGGATTAATAACCACCCTATTAGATGAGGCAATGGCCAAGGTATTAACCTTAAATAATATTGCTGCTTTAACCGCCAAAATGAATATTAGGTTTAAACATCCTTTACCAATCGGGACTGAGCTTGTGGTAACAGCCGAAATTATTAAAAACAAAACAGGATTATACTTTACAGAGGCAGAAGTAAGAAGTAAAGAAGGCAAATTATTTGCAAAAGCAGAAGCTAAATTTATGAAAGTAAGGGAGGCAAAGTAATAATGGAAAGAGAAGAAGCCTATCAATTAGTAAAAGAGAACATAAGTCAGAAAAATTTAGTAAAACACTGTTTAGCAGTAGAAGCAGTGATGATAAGGTTAGCAGAATACTTTGATAAAGACAAAGAAAAATGGGGATTAACCGGGCTGCTGCACGATATTGATTATGAACAAACAGCCGATGATCCAGAAAAACATAGTATTGTGGGAGCTGAGATGTTAGAGGAAATGGGTATGGATGAAGACATCGTACATGCTGTCAAGGTTCATAACCATGAACATGGTTTTGAAAGAAAGTCTCTTATGGATAAAGCCCTTTATGCAAGTGATCCTTTAACTGGATTAATTGTTGCTTCAGCTTTAATCCATCCGGAAAAGAGTTTAGAAGCAGTTGATACAGAGTTTGTGATGAATAGATATTCTGAAAGTTCCTTTGCCAAGGGAGCAGACCGAGATGTGATTGCTTCCTGTAAAGAGATGGATTTAAGTTTAGAAGAATTTATTGGTCTTGCCTTGGAAGGTATGAAATCAATTTCGGATGATTTAGGTCTCTAGTTTTTTGGACTCCGGTTAATTGAAAGGAAGCGAGTAAAATGATTTTAGTAACCGGGGCAACAGGACATCTAGGAAATGTTTTAATAAGAAAACTGCTAAAAGATAAACAAAAAGAAATAAGGGTACTTGTGCTGCCAGGTGAGGATTACAGTATTCTTGAAGATTTTGATTTAGAGATCTATACAGGCGATATCTGTGATTTAAATTCACTTTTGCCGGCTTTTGAAGGTGTAGAAACTGTCTATCACCTGGCAGGTAAAGTATCTATTAAAGATTTTGATCCTACTCTAAAAGCCATCAATTTAGACGGTACTAAAAATATAATAAAAGCTTGTCTTGATAACCAGATTAAAAGATTAGTTTATGTAAGTACTGTTCATGTTTTTGTACCAGATGTAATAAACGAGATCACAGAAAATAATCCGATTTTAATTCAAGAATTAAGAGGAGAATACAGTAAAACAAAGGCGATGGCTACCCTAGAAGTAATCCGAGCCTCTCAATGGGATTTAGAGGCTGTCATTGTTTATCCCAGCGGTATTATTGGTCCATATGATTTCAAAGTATCTCCAATGAGCAGATTAATTATAGACCATATAAAAGGTAAATTAATGTGTTCGGTGGAAGGTTCTTATGATTTTGTTGATGTCAGAGATGTGGCCGATGGGATTATTAAAGCAGCCCAATATGGTCAAAAAGGGGAAGGATATATCCTAGCTGGTCAAAACATAACTATCAATGAAATTTTCAAAATAATTGATAATTTAAAAAAGCCTTTTTTCAAAACCTTTAATCTGCCTATGTGGATGGCTAAAATCGGTATACCTTTTTCCCATACCTATAATAAGATAGTAGGATGTGAAAATTTATTAACTAGATATGCTCTTTATACTCTAAATACACACACTAAGTTTTCTAATAAAAAAGCGAAAGTTAACTTAGGCTATCAGACAAGGTCGATTAAAACCACCTTGGCAGACACTGTCCAATGGTTAGAAGAACAGGGCTTAATTTAAGAGGAGGTCTATTTATGAGTGCAAGATCAAAACTGCTTGAATTTTTAAAAAAAGCATATAGACCAATGACAAAAGAAGAATTAATGGAAGAATTTGAGATATCAACTAAACAAAAACAACATTTCGAAGATTTATTAAAACAGTTACAAAAAGATGGCTTAATTTACAAAAGTAAACAGGATAAGTACGGTTTACCAGATAAATTTGATTTAATAGCCGGTCGTATAGATAAAAACCCGCGTGGATTTGGCTTTTTAATTCCAGAAGAACCGGGCCATGAGGATATCTTTATCAATCCTACCAATTTAAATGGAGCCATGCATAATGATAAGGTTTTTGTAAAAAAAGTTCCCGGCAGCTCTGGTAAAAAAGCGGAAGGTGAAGTTGTTGAGATAATTGAGAGAGCTAACACTCAAATAGTTGGTAAGTTCGAAAAAGTAAAAAACTATGGTTTTGTAGTAGCGGATAATAAGAGGATAAGCTTTGATATATTTATCCCGGGGGGTCATATCAACAAGGCTAAAAATAATCAAAAGGTAGTAGCTGAAATTACAGAATGGCCCAAAAAGAACAGAAATCCAGAAGGAAAGATAACTGAGATTTTAGGTTATCAGGATGAAAAAGGTGTTGATATTGAAGCTATTATCCGTCAGTTAGAACTACCGGGAGATTTTCCAGGCCGGGTTAAAAATGAACTGTCTAGAATCCCAGAAACAATTCCAGATCAAGAGATCGATAAAAGAAAAGATCTCAGAGATTTACCAATGGTTACTATTGATGGAGAAGATGCCAAAGACTTTGATGATGCTGTATCAATAGAAAAGCTATCTGATAATATGGTAAGATTAGGAGTACACATTGCAGATGTCTCCTATTATGTACAAGAAGACAGTAATTTAGACGAGGAGGCCCTCCATCGGGGCACCAGTATTTATTTAGTTGACCGGGTAATACCGATGTTGCCTCAGAAATTATCTAATAATCTGTGCAGTTTAAGACCAAATAAAGATAGGCTTTCCATGTCAGTATTAATGGATATTCAGCTAAACCCTTTATCATTAGAAAGTTATGATATAAAACCATCGATAATTAATTCTAACCATAGAATGACATATAATGAGGTTCAGGGTATTTTAGTACATGAAAACAGTGAACTTAGAGAACTTTATGATGACTTTGTAAGCCAATTAGAATTGATGAATACATTGAGGAATAAACTGAGAACAAGGCGTTTTAATGAAGGAAGTATAAACTTTGAGAGAACTGAAGTTAAAGTTATCTTAGATGATAATGGGCAGCCTATAGATATTCAACCGGAAAGACATAGGATTGCAGAACAGTTAATTGAAGAGTTTATGATTTTAGCCAACAAAGTAGTTGCCGAAGATATGTATTGGCGGGATGTACCCTTTATCTATAGAATACATGAAGCACCTGATACTGAAAGATTAAAAGAATTCAATGAGTTTATTCATAATTTTGGTTACCATGTAAAAGGCATTGAAAGTGAAGTCCATTCCAGTGCTTTACAGGATGTTTTAAATCAGGTGGAAGGAGAGCCGGAAGAAAATTTAATAAATACAGTATTATTAAGGACCATGAAAAAGGCTATTTATTCACCCCATAATATTGGGCACTATGGACTGGGTTTAGATTATTATACCCATTTCACTTCACCGATTAGAAGGTATCCAGATTTAATGATCCATAGAATTATTAAGGAAGTTACAAAAAAGGGTAAATTAGACCGTAAAAGAGCAGACTATTTAGAAGAAGAGATTCCAAGCATTGCTGATCATAGTTCTTTACAGGAAAGAAGGGCTATGGAAGCTGAACGGGATTCTGTTGAACTTAAAAAGATTGAATATATGCAGGATAAAGTTGGAGAAGAATTCACAGGTATAGTAAGTGGAATTACCAGCTTTGGATTTTTTGTAGAATTAGAGAATACGGTAGAAGGACTTGTACATGTGGAAGACTTAAAAGATGACTATTACCATATCAGGCAGGATATACATGCCCTGGTTGGTGAAAGAACCAATAAGAGATATAGATTAGGAGATGAAGTCAAGGTTAAAGTAATTAGAGTTGACCCTGAAGAAAGAGAGATCGATTTTATCCTGGTTGATTGAGTTAAGGAGTGGTAAGATGAGTGATGATATAAAGGTGATCGCAAGAAATAAGAAAGCTAAACATGATTATCATATTGAAGAGACTTATGAAGCCGGTATTATTTTAAGAGGTACCGAAATTAAGTCAATAAGAAATAGAAATGTTAATTTAAAAGATAGTTTTGCAATGGTAGAAAACGGAGAAGTATTCTTATATAATATGCATATAAGCCCCTATAAACAGGGTAATCGGTATAACCATGATCCCGAGCGAAAAAGAAAACTTCTCCTTCATAAAAATGAGATTCGCAAGTTAATCGGGTATACCAAAAGGAAGGGATATACTTTAGTACCTTTAAGAATATATTTAAAGAATAACTTAGCAAAAGTAGAATTAGCTCTGGCCAAAGGTAAAAATGTACGCGATAAGCGAAGAGATATTGCTAAAAAGACAGCCGAAAGAGAGATTGAAAAAGCTTATCGTAGAAGACTAAAAGGTAAAGATTATTAACTTTAAAGCGGGGGCTACCCCGTTTAATTTTTACATTAATTTAATAAGGAGGGTTGAAAATCTTGCCTGGAACAAAACAGTATTCAGAACAGTTAAGACCACAGATTCATTTTTCCCCACCGAAAAACTGGATGAATGATCCGAATGGCCTAGTATATTATCAAGGAGAATACCATTTATTTTATCAGCATAATCCGACTGAAAGCAGATGGGGGAATATTCATTGGGGCCATGCTGTAAGTAAAGACTTATTACACTGGGAACATCTTGATATTGCCCTCAAACCAGACCAATATGGTTTAATGTTTTCTGGTAGTGCTGTAGTTGACAAAAATGATACAAGCGGTTTTTTTGATGGTGAGGAAGGCCTGGTTGTAATTTATACAACGGCCTTACCACAGAAAAACAAAGATTTTTACTTACAGCAGCAGTGTATTGCATATAGTAATGATAAGGGACGTACCTGGCATAAATATGAAGGTAATCCTGTTATTGAGAATGAGACCTGGCAGGACTTTCGTGATCCCAAAGTTTTCTGGCATCATAAAACAGACAGCTGGGTAATGGTCGTTACTCAAGGAAAGAAAGTTAAGTTTTACCGTTCAGATGATTTAAAGAACTGGAAGTTTGCTAGTGACTTTTCTTGTAATGCCTTCTATTTTGAAGGGGTTTGGGAATGTCCTGACTTAATAGAATTACCGGTGGAAGGTGAAGATGAACAAAAATGGCTCCTACAAGTAGGAGTCCAGGATAATAGCCGAGCCGGTGGCTCTGGAGTACAGTATTTTGTCGGTGAGTTTGATGGTTATCAATTTAAAAACTTAAATCCTAATCAAAAAACTTTCTGGGTAGATTATGGACAGGATTTTTATGCTGTACAGTCCTGGTCTAATTTATCAGAAACAGAAAATAGAGAAGTCTGGACCGCCTGGATGAATAATCTTTCTTATCATGAAGCCATACCGACTAATGATTGGAAAGGTGTTCTATCAATACCTAGAGAATTAAAACTAAAAAAATATAATAATGACTATTATCTAAAACAAAAACCTATTAAAGAGTTAAATAAATTAAAAACAAATATAGAAAGTATTTTAGAACATGACCTTACTAATGATTTTAACTGTAAACTGGATTTTGACCCTTTTGAGGTTAACTTCCAAGCTGAGATTAATTCCAAAGATAAACTAAATGTTAATCTGATTAGAGGAAATAATCTAAAGATAAATTTACTTTATGATCGAAAAAATAAAGAAATAGTATTAAAAAGATCATTTAGTATTGATAAAAAAATAGGTAAGTTTTTTAATGATACTCATACCGCAGTTATTGAAGATGATAAAGAAAATATTGATATTCAATTAATTATGGACCGTTCCACCTTAGAAGTATTCATAAATGAAGGTGAAATTGTCTTTAGTGATTTAGTATTTCCTGAGGATGATGGTAGTACAATCTTTTCTATAATTACCGATAGTAAAGAGGGTAAAGTATATGATTTAAATATTAATAAATTAGAGAGTGTTTGGAGTTAAAATATTAAGGGGGTTAACATGAAAATATATACAAGAGGTGGAGATAAAGGCAATACCAGTCTATTTGATAATTCGAGAGTCCCTAAAGATTCAGCCCGTGTAGAGAGCTATGGAACCTTAGATGAATTAAATTCACAACTGGGTATGGCCCGTAGTATGTTAAAAAATAATGAATTAGCTAATACGATAAAAAATATTCAAAGACAGCTTTTTAATGTGGCGGGAGAATTAGCTACCCCACATAGTGAAGAATTTCCAGAAAGAGTAGAACAAAAAGATATTGAAAAGTTAGAAGATACTATTGATGGATATTTAGATAAGTTAAATAAAGAGCAGTTATCTAAATTTATTATTCCCGGCAGTAATAGATGTTCAGCAGCCCTACATGTAGCTCGGACAATCTGCAGGCGGGCTGAACGCAGAATAATTACACTGGCTCGTGAAGAAGAAGTTAGAGAAGAATTACTCAAGTATGTAAATAGGCTTTCTGATGTGATTTATTCTCTGGCTAGATATGTCGAATCAGAACTTGATTATGTTGACTTTAAAAAAGAAGAAAAGGAGTAAAATATGCGTTTTGATGAAAGAGATATTATGTTTGCCCGGATTAATTATGAACCGGGTACTGAAATATATGAAGAGTATTACAAAAAGAATCCTGAGAAAAAGGAGTTTGATGACTTTTTAAGGTCTCTACCAGGCTTTATGGTAGAAGAAGCCTATTCATTTGACCCCCTTAACTCGGGATTAGTAAACGGAACTTATCACTTTTTAAGTGATTTAAAACAGCAGGCTGAAGGAGCCCAAAGTGAAGATACCTATGAAGTAGATAAAGAGGAAATAAGTCATAAGTTAAAACAGATTGCCAGATATTACGGAGCCGATTTAGTGGGTATTACTGAAATGAAGGATGAATTTTACTATACCCACCGCGGTCGAGAGAAAGCTCACCATGGTGAAAAAGTAACTAACAAACACCAATACGGCATTGTATTTGCAGTTGAACTAGAAAAGGATATGGTCAATCGGGCTCCCCGCTTAGGACAATCCCTAGAAACTTCTAAAGGATATGTTAAAGCAGGTATCATAGGTATGATACTAAGTTATTACTTGCGAGAACTGGGTTATGATGCCAGAAACCATATGGATGGTAACTACTTACTAATGGCACCTTTTACAGCTGAAGCTGCTGGTTTAGGTGAAATTGGTCGAATGGGTATTTTAGTTACAAAAGAATATGGACCAAGAGTTAGATTAGGTGTAGTTACTACTGACCTTGAGTTAAATACAGATCAGAGAAAGCCATTTGGGATGAAAGAGTTTTGTAAGATTTGTAATAAATGTGCTGAAAACTGTCCTTCAGATGCTATTGACTTGGGTTTACCCAGTCAGTTAAATGGGGAGCAAAGATGGAAGACAGAAGTTGAAAAATGCTTTAAAGTCTGGCAGATGTCAGGTACAGACTGTGGCATTTGTATTGCAAGCTGTCCTTTTTCACAAGAACTTGCTATTGATAAAGTTAATAAGCTGAAAGACAATCCTACTGTAATGAGAGATATTTTAAGAGAATATAACAAAGATAATAAGGAACGCCCCTATAATGATAGTGAACATGAATGGCTGTAAAAATTAATATAATTCTTGAGAGTGAGTGAATATTTGTGAAAAAACCAGTCTATATTTTTTTAATAATTTTAGTAATCTTGACGGCCTTTGCCTTAAACAGCCAAACGGCTGATATTGATTTTATTAAAAAAGATAAACTAATCAATGAGCTTAATTTAGAACCAGATATAGAAATTGTAGATAAAAGATTTATTGATATTACCGGTGATGGTATAAATGATCAAATATTTTTAATGGGTCAAAAACCAGCAGGCTCCGATTCATTATTTTATGCTCCCTTAGAAATTATTGTATATGATATCTATCAAAAAGAATATTATAAAAATTCATACGATAATTTTAATGGTTATGAACCAAAGATGGCTTTTTATGATTTTACGGGAGATAAAATATCAGATATATTTATTGAAACAAATACCGGTGGAAGTGGTGGTATCTATAACCACCTTGTAGCTTCTTTTAAAAATGATCAGCTTAAAATAATTTTTAATGAGGATCATAATAAGTTACTAAATATTTCTGGTGGTTATGAGAATAATTTTCAAGCTGCACTTTATATAAGAGAATTAGATCAAAATTTAAAACTTGATCTTTCTTTTAATAAAGAAAAATATATTAGAGAAGGTATCTATAAGCAAGATGGAATGTTGTTAAAAGAAATAAATCCTTATACTTATCCCTTTGGTCAGCTAAAACCGGTTGATTATGATTTAGATGGTGTCTTTGAATTAAAAGGAGCCCAAAGGATTGTGGGTGCTTATGGGGCAGATACAATTGGTTATTTAGAATCTGTTATAAAGTATGAAGAAAACTGGAATATATTAGAAATTAAGATCAGTACCTATTTAAAAAAGTACGATCCCCTGGCTAATGGTAATAATGATAATGTTTCATATCAGGTGAACCGCCATGCAATTACCAGTGGTATAAAAGAAATTTATTATCCACAACTTACTAATTTATCAGAAAATGTCAACTCTATTTATATAAATAAGCAGCTGTATGATATTGTAAAACCATTTTTCGATGAAAACAGGGAACTAAGTATAGATTATAAATTCACCTACAAAAGTAAAGACTTAATAAGTATAAAGTTCAGTGGTTATCAAAAACACGAAGGTGGAGAGTATGAGATTTTAAAATCATTCAATTATGATTTAAAAAACAATAGAAGATTAACTATAAATAATATTTTAAAAGACAATATACAAAACATAGATAAAGTTAATCAGATAATTAAAAACCATATACAAGATAAAAAGTTGAAAGAAACTTTTCCCGGGTTAGCAGACTGGATGGGGATGTACCTAACTAATAATGAACTAATCTTATATTATTTAAGAAATGATTTTGAAACCAAACATAATAAAATCTCAGTACCATTAGTAAAGTTAAAAGAATTTTTAAGTATTGATCTTGATATTAAAAATAATGAAACAGAAATATTTATAATTGAGGTTGATTAATATGGAAACTAATAATATTGAACCGATTAAGGATTATATTAAAAATAATAACCAATTAAGTTTAGAGGAAGTATTAAAAGAGTTTGAAATAGACTCAACTCCTTTAGTAGAAAAAAAGGAAGCTGGTTACCTTATTTCTTTTCTTTATGAAGAAAAAAACTTAAAAAATATTGCGGTAGTAGGGTCATTTCCTGGTTTTGATTTAAAAAATCAAAAACTATATCAAGTAGCTGATTCTAATATCTGGCTGCATAGTTTTGAAGTAGACAATCCTGTCAACTTCACCTATGGTTTTATCAAAAATTATGATGAAGATAACCATGAACTTGATATTAGGGATAAAATAAAAAAAGATCCTTTCAATGATAAGGACATTACAATCTATCAAAATAAAGATGAGATTTTAGATTTATCCTGTTTTGACATGGTCTTGGATAAAACCATTGATAAGTATTTTAATAAAGAATATAATGAGGAACCTTTATTACAAGAAAAACAACTGGAAAGTGAAATATATGGTGTAGATAGAAGGTACTGGACTTTAGAAAATGGAACTAATGATGCTTATGAAGGTATCTTTTTATGTACAGATGGCTATACTTATGCTAATGATAAAGAGTTATTAAAGGTGCTTCACAATTTAAGAGTAGAACAAAGGATTCCTAATCTGTTATTTGTATTTGTTGAAAATGAGGATAGGGGTATCGAACTGGCAGCCGATCAAACCTTTAAGAAATTTTTAAATAATGAGCTATTAGAAGAGATTAAAAAAGATTATAAAATTGAGTTAAAAGATAAAGACAATATTATATGTGGTAAGAGTTTAGGTGGTTTAACTGCTTTTTATAATGCCTATGATTCTGATATCTTTAATAGTATAATAAGCCATTCTGGTACCTTTATCTGGGGATATCCGGATGAAAGAGAACGAGACTTTCTTTTTGAAGAAATTGAAAATAATGATTTTAAACTTAAAAATATTTATCTGGATGTAGGTACCTTAGAAGACGAATTTGTACCGATGTGGTTTATGAGTTTAATTGATGTTAATAAAAGAATGAAAAATACTATTAAAAATAAAACTGAGAGATTATTCTTTGATATATTTAAGGGAGGCCATGATTACTACTGCTGGCGTAAAAACACGGTCAGTGCCTTATTAAAATTCTATAATTAACTGTTATTGGAGGTTAAGACAATGATCAGAAAACTAAATAAATCAGATAAAGATAAATTAATGGAGTATATAAGTGCAGAACCAGCCCTTAACCTATTTATAATTGGAGATATAGAAAATTATGGTTTTGGAGCCGAATTTCAAGATATTTGGGGAAATTTTGATCAAAGCGGTAACTATAAAGCAGTACTTTTAAGATATTATGATAGTTTTATCATTTATGCTAAAAGTAATTATGATGCTAAAGAAATAGCTGAAATTATAAAAGAAAATGAAGCAAAAATGGTTAATGGGAAAAAAGAATGTGTAAAAAAATTAGATGAATACTTAGATGTTTCTAAAAAAAGAGATACATATTTTTGCAAATTAGATAAAGCAGGAGAACTATATCAGGGTCCTTTATTAGAGCAAGTGGAAAAGACAAAATTAGAAGATGTTGAACCTCTTTGGGAACTTCACAATAGAATCGATGAGTTCGATGGTTTAGATGAACTTGAGAGGAAGAAAAAGAAATATAGAGATAAAACCGGTAGAGGTTATCATATTTATGATGAAAATAAGGATAAGATAATCAGCTGTGCTGAGACTACCGCCGAAAATAGCATGTCAGCCATGATTGTAGGGGTAGCCACTGATAAAGATTACCGCAACCAGGGTTTGGCATCTGCAGTAATGTCAAAACTGTGTGAAGAAGTATTAAACGAGGGTAAGGAACTTTGTCTTTTCTATGATAATCCCAGTGCCGGTAAGATATATAAGCGGATTGGCTTTACAGATATCGGGATCTGGAGTATGTGGAGTTTTAATAAGGAGGCAGATTAATGATTAACTTAACACACTGCTGTATTATTACTGATGAAGTAAATGAATTGACCAATTTTTATGAGAAGATATTAAAGATTGAAGCAGAGCGATATGGAGAAAATTATAGTGAAATCGAAGCAGGTAATACCCAACTGGCAATTTTTGATGTTTTTGAACAGGAAGATCTTGCGCCGGGAACTGCCCGGGTAAGGTCAAATGAAAGTCTCATCTTAGAATTTAAGGTTGAGGATCTGGAAGCTGAATACCAAAGGATAAAAGGTATGGGGATAGAAATGGCCAAGGATATCACTACACAACCCTGGGGCAACACGTCCTTCTATTTTAGAGATTCAGATGGGAATTTGATAAACTTTTATACTCAAAGTTAGATAAAGGAGTTATCTTATGCAGTCGAAAAATGTATTAATTACCGGGGCAACCGGGAATGTCGGGCATGCTTTATTAAAAAAATTAACAAATGAAGATAATATAAATATATTTGCAGCCGGGCGCCATGTAGAAAAAACCAAAGATGTGGTCGGTGTTGATAATATAAATTACCGATGCCTTGATTTTAAAGATAAGAATACATATGAAAGCTCAATGCAAGATATTGACATTATCTTTTTAATGAGACCACCGGCTATTTCAAAGGTTAAAAGGTATATTAAACCTTATTTAGTTAAAATCAAGGAAAAAAATATTAAACAGGTAGTATTTTTATCCTTACAGGGGGCGGATAAGAATATTTTGGTTCCCCATCACAGAATAGAAAAATATATAAAAGATTTAGAGATTCCTTATACCTTTTTAAGGCCGAGTTTTTTCATGCAAAATCTATCTACAACCCATCAAGAAGAAATCAAAAAAAGGCATGAAATATATATTTCAGCCGGTAAGGGACAGACTAACTTTATAGATATTAGGGATATAGCTGAGGTTGCTAAAATTGTAATTTTAGAAAAAGGGCATATAAATAATGCTTATGAATTAACAGGACCAGAAAATTTAGATTATTATCAAATAGCTGATAAGATGAGTGAAATATTAGATAAAGATATAGAATATAAAGATCCTTCCATTTGGCAGTTTTATAAACAAAAAAGAAAAGCAGGTTATTCTTTAATGCACACTATAGTTATGATTGGTCTTTACTCTGCTTCTAAATTTGGTAATGAACCTAGTAAATCTGATGATCTAAATAAGTTAATCGATAGAAAAGCAATAACCTTTGATAAGTTTGTGAAAGATAATAAAGAGGTTTGGCTATAAAGTTTCAATTAGAGGTGAGTTCTTTGAATATAAGAAAAATCAAAAATAATTTTGATGAGAAAGAAAAAGTAGCAGCCATGTTAATTAAATTTAGGAGATATCTGGCTAGTTTAAAAAATAGAGAAGAAAATATGACAATTAAAGATGGTGTTGATGAAATAGATTATTATTTAGATAAGAAGTATCCAATCTATACAGCAATCGAAGATGATCAATATGTAGGCTATTTTATCTTAAAGTACGATGATGATGCAGTCTGGTTAGAACAATTTTTTGTAAAAGAAGAATATAGAAAACAGGGGATAGGTACTAAATTATTTCGAAAAGCAGAAGCAGTCTTAGAAGATCTTGGTTATGTTAATTTATATAACTGGGTTCATCCAAATAATAATGGGATGATAAACTTCTTAAAATCTCAAGGATATGATGTATTAAATATGATAGAAGTAAGAAAACAGTTTGATAATGAAGAATTAAAAAGCAAAGTTCAAGTGGGGGAGAATAAGTTTAAATATAATTGATTTTAAAAAGTTTATCTTTAAAAAATATAATAATAGGTGTAAATATAATAAAAAAGAAGGATATCCTATATTAGTTGCGGAAATTGATAATAAGATAGGAAGGCAAGCATATCTTATTATTTTGAAAAAGAGCTCTAATAGTAAATGAGTAAAGGAGTAGATTTGATGAACAAGAAAATCTTTAGCGGTAAGTTTAAAGTAGTTCTGATTGCTTTTTTAATTATTTTATTATCTGGTTTTATTTTAAACTTAATCTCTCAGGGGAATATTAAAGTACTTTATTGGATGGTCATTCCTTCAATAATTTTTGAAGAATTAATTGAAAGTAGTTTTCCTATCATTGCTGATAATGAGATAATTACTCTTACATTTATTTTTATATTTTGGTATCTGGTTGTTTACATAATATTAAATTTCTATGTTATATTAAAAATAATAAATAACGAAGAAAGTCAAGGGAGGAATAATTAATGAAAATACCTGCAGAAAGATGGTTTGAGGCTGTTCGAAAAAGAAGTTCGGTTAGAAACTTTTTGTCAGCTAAGTTAAAAGATGAAGATGAAAATAAGTATACTGAATTTTTAGATGAAATGAGTGAAATGTACCATGGAGTTAGAGTTAAATATGTGCCAGAAGGTTTTCAAGATGTAGCGAAAGGATTTATTGGCTCTTATGGGAAAATAGAAGGGGCTGAATCCTATTTAGTCTGTTTAGCAGAAAAAAATACACCCTATAAAAATGAAAAAGTTGGTTACATGGGTGAAGCAGCAGTTTTAGAAGCAGTATCTATGGGAGTTTCATCTTGTTGGGTGACCGGTACTTATAAAAAAGAAGATGTGGCTGAACAGGTAGATATAAAAGATAACGAACTTATTAAATCTGTAATTGCTTTAGGTTATGCAAAAGATAAAAAGAAATTATCTGAAAAATTGATTAAAACAATTGTTTCAAGTGGTAAGAGAAAACCATTAGAAGAATTATGTGAAAATGGAGTAGATGATAATTGGCCGGATTGGATAAAAACAGCTTTAGAAACAGCTAGATTAGCTCCATCTGCTATCAACCGTCAACCATGGAGATTTAAAGTTGGAGATAATAAAATCACCATAAAGGTAGCTGATGCTAAAGGAGATAAAGAAGCTAAAAAGTTAGATTGTGGGATCTCAATGTTACATCTAGAAGTAGGAGCACTTTATTCAGGTG
This sequence comes from uncultured Halanaerobiales bacterium, assembly GCA_964430875.1. Taxonomy (GTDB): domain Bacteria; phylum Bacillota; class Halanaerobiia; order Halanaerobiales; family M55B127; genus M55B127. Next base: position 2,730 of record CAYSHP010000030.1, on the reverse strand, counting down.
TACAAGGGGAATGGAAATTCCAATTAGATCCTGAAATTGCAACATATATTAAAAAGTAGAGGTGGATAGATGGTAGGTAAAAATGAAATACTCAAAGAATTAAAGACTGAGCGATTAATATTAAAACCAATTTCCAAAAAATATAAAAATAAAATATATGAACATTTTTCTGATCCAGCTGTAACAAAATACATGGATATAGATGTATTAAACTCAATAGAAGAAGCTGAAGAAATTATTGATTTTTATGTAGAAAAAGAAGATGATCAAAAATGTTATAGATGGGTAGTCATTAGACAAGAAGATAATGTCTTTTTAGGCACCTGTGGTTTTAACAGTTGGATTAAAAACAGAGCCAATCGAGCTGAAATCGGATATGACTTGAGAAAAATATATTGGAGACAGGGTTATATGAAAGAGGCAGTTAAAAGATTAATCAAGCACGGTTTTGAAGTATTAAATCTGCATAGAATAGAAGCCAAAGTTACCAAAGGTAATGAACCTTCCTGTAAGTTATTAGAAAAATTAAAGTTTACACAAGAAGGATTTCTAAGGGATTATAACTACTGGAAAGGTGAATATATAAGCGAATATATGTATTCTTTCTTAGAAGATGAATATAAAAAACATTATAAATAAAAAAATTAAACTCCTGATACTGTAAAAGGTATTGGGAGTTTTTTTATTTTATTATTAAAAATCAATAATTAATATTATCCAATATAAAATATAGAATAAAAAAATATCAGTCTCTGTTATGTTCAATTGTGAAAAAATTAAAAAAATTAAAAATAATTGAAGGAATATTTAAAAGGGCATTGAATAGTAATAAGTGTAATGCGATAATATAATACTACATTCGACAATGTCGAATTAATTATTCGGAGGGGATTACTATTAATGATTATCAAGATAAGATAGATAAAGCTGAAATTAAATCTGTTGCCAAAGCATTGTCTATTATCGATTATATTAATAAAAATGATAGCGCTACTTTAAAAAAAATTTCAAATGATATTGGTATACCAAAAAGCACTGCATTAGGTATATTAAAAACATTAGAACAATTTGAATATATTAATAAATTAGAAGACAAAGAATATGAACTGGGGATATATTTATTTGAACTTGGTAATAATGTACGTAAAAAAATAAATTTAGATGTAATAGCCAAACCTTATTTAGAAAAATTAGCTGATAAATTAGGAGAAACAATTAATTTAGCTATTCTGGATAATAATGAAGTGCTTCTTTTAGATAAATATAAACCGGATTATGGATTTCAGATTGGGGCCCAGATTGGAACCCGGTTGAAGCCTCATTGTATAGCAGTAGGAAAAGTACTTATTTCTCATTTAGAAGAAGAAGAATTAGATCTACTTATTGAAAAAAATGGTCTTCCAAGAATGACTACTAATACAATTATTGATAAAGATAAGTTAAAATCTCATTTAAAACAAGTCTTTAAAGAAGGCTTTGCTGAGGATAATGGTGAACTGATGGAGAATATGAGATGTATTGCTGCCCCTATATATAATCATAAAGGTGAAAACATAGCGGCAATTAGTATTTCTTCTTTGGATTCTAAATTAAGAGGAGAAGTGTTTGATGAATCCAAAAAGTTATTATTGGATTATTCAAAAAAAATATCAAAAAATTTAGGATACAATGAATAGAATTTTTAATAATTGTATATCTATTAAAGGGAGGAGATAATAACATACTTTTATAAATTTATTATCTTAAAAATTAAGGAGGAGATAAAATGGCAAAGAAAAAAATGATTTTAGACTTCATGGAAATGAAAAAAAATAATGAAAAAGTTGCTTGGATAACTGCTTATGATTTTCCAACAGCCCAATTTGCTGAAAAAGCAGGTATGGATATGATTTTAGTGGGAGATTCTCTAGGTATGGTTGTTAAAGGTTATAAAGGGACAGTGCCTGTTACAATGGAAGACTGTATTGCCCACAGCCAAGATGTCAGAAGGGGTGCTCCTAATACGTTTTGTATAGGTGATATGCCTTTTGGATCTTATCAGGTTTCAGATGAAAAAGCTGTAGAAAATGCTGCAATATTTTTAAAAGAAGCAGATATGGATGCAATTAAATTGGAAGGTGGACGCAGAGTTGCTAGTCAAATTAAAGCAATCAGTGAAGCTGGCATAGTTGTATTTGGTCATATTGGACTTACACCGCAGAGTTCTGGACAATTGGGAGGATTCAAAGCCCAGGGTTTGACTGTTGATAGTGCCAGAGACTTAATAAAAGATGCAATTGCGGTACAAGAGGCTGGAGCTCTTGCTTTACTCCTCGAAGCTGTACCACCTGAAGTTACTGAATTTATCACAGATAAATTAGATATTCCGGTTTATTCAATCGGGGCAGGTTTACCTTGTGATGGACAACTACTTATTTGTGGAGATATGTTAGGTATGTTCCAGGCCTTTACACCTAAGTTTGTAAAACAGTATGCGAATGTAGCTGAGATAGAAATAGAAGCTTTTAAAGAATATATTGATGATGTAAAAAATGAGAAGTTCCCAACTGATGATCATGTTTACCATGCGAAAGATAGTGAAGAAGAATTTGAGAAACTTTTTAATGAGTTTGAATAGTAAAATATAATAATATTAAAGGAGTAATTTAAGGGGGAAGGGAAATGAAATTAGATACTGTATCTAAGTATATGGAAAAAGCAGGTATACCGGGCAGAGATAGATATGATTTA
>CAYSHP010000029.1:0-28736 GCA_964430875.1 uncultured Halanaerobiales bacterium | reverse complement strand
ATTAGTTTTAAAAGATTATTAAATAGTCCAGTATTTGTCACTTGATAAGATCTATACCTGTCTATTTTTATATTTTTTATCATGTGAAGTTATTTAGTTAGATATTTAATAAATTTATTCAGTTTGAAGTTTTTGTTTTTGTTTTGCAATCAAATTATAGTTATTATATGTTTCTTCATTTAATTTCACTTTTTTTAAAAATATAATTATCAGCAAAAAGAATATTCTAACTAAAATAATTGTGCTAGTTCCTTTTTGTGTGCTCTATAAAGGTTTGGAAATCTTTATTATACCCAAATTATATAGAGTTTAGACTTTCATTTTAAACTGTATAGATTTTATTGTATACTTTATTTGTTTAGATACTCATCAAAAATATGCTTGGGGACCATACTGCCACCGGTTGACCATATTAAATGAATAGAATTATTTATTTTTTCTTCAATATTATTATCTAAAAAGTCTAATTTAGATTTATTTTTAGTTAGTCTAACTGGCCCAGGAAAACCAGCTAAAGCAGATGGTTCTAACTTAATACCATTTTTATGATATAATCTTTTCAATATAGTGAATAAAATATTGTCTTCTACAGTATAGATGCCTGCCAATAAATTTACCATTATTTTACCCACAAATTTGGAAGGTTTACCTACTGCTAAACCATCAGCTGCAGTAATGTTATCAATTCCAAATTCTTGTACAGTTATTTTATTATGCAAACCTGTCATCATGCCAATTAACATAGCGGGAGAATGAGTAGGCTCTGCAAAAAAACAATGTACATTTTCTCCAAAAACTTTTTTTAAGCCAAAACAAATGCCGCCTGGTCCTCCTCCAACTCCACACGGGAGATAAACTAATAAGGGATGGTCTTGATCAATTTTTATATTTTCTTTTACAAACTGTTCTTTTAATCTCAAAGCAGCTACTGCATAACCTAAAAATAGGTGCTTAGACTTTTCATCATCTATAAAATAAGATTTAGGGTCCTTTTGTGATTCTTTTCTACCTTCTTGTACTGCCTTACTATAATCAGAATCATATTCTTTTACAATTACACCTTTATCTCTCAGTAAATCTTTTTTCCACTGTCGGGCATCACTAGACATATGAACTGTGGTTTTAAATCCTAAAGTTGCTCCTGTAATTCCGATACTTAAGCCCAAATTACCGGTCGAGCCTACGGCTAGGGAATAATGACTAAATAATTCTTTAAACTCTTGATTAGTAAATAGCTCATAGTTATCATCTTTTGTTATAAGATTATTTTCTAAAGCTAAACTTTCAGCATATTTTAAAACCTCATATATGCCCCCACGTGCTTTAATGGAACCAGCAATTGGTAAGTTATCATCTCTTTTTATATATAATTGGCCGGGTATTTGCATGTTGAAAATATCAAACAATTCAGTTTTGAAACCATCAATATTTACTAATTCAGACTCAATTATGCCATGACTGGCTTTAGTTTCAGGAAAAACTTTTTTTATATAAGGGGCAAAGCGTCTTAACCTTGCATCTGCCTCTTTTATATCTACCATTGTTAGCTCAAGTACTTTATTATTTTTAACTTCTCTATAATCTGGATTCAACCAAAATACTTCTTTTGTGTCCATTATTTTAGTTAATAAAGGATATTCTTGTGCCCACTCTTTTATACTCTTACCTTGAATCATATTATTACCTCATTTCAGAATTGATTAAACCATTCAATATCATTATAATATTAACAGGAGTGATTAAATTGGATAGTCAATTTAACTTAGGCAAATTTTTAATATATATTGGTTTAATTATTGCACTTTTAGGGTTTTTGATTAATACTATTGAATTTAACTTCAATTGGTTTGGAAATTTACCAGGGGATATTAGAATTGAAAAAGAAAATTTCAGACTACTAATTCCCATTACATCAATGATAATCATTACAATAATATTAAATATTATCATTTATATAATCAGGCTTTTCATGTAAAAAAGGGATAGTCATTGAAACTACCCCTTTTTTTATCTATAATATTTAAGCTGTAAAATTATCGACTAGTTTCTCAGCCGCATAATCTTCCCAGTCTTCTTCTACTTCTTTTTCAGTATATTGATCTGTAATCTCTTTTAGGAATTTTATCATCTCTTCTTCCTCAATATTTTTTCTTAATTCAATTCTAACATTACTGTTTAAAATAAAGTCTGCATACCACTTATACCATTCTTTATCAAACCTGCCATCTAGAACATTTTGTTCATACTTATGATGAGCATTTTTCGCCTTTGATAAAACATATCTCATATTTGATACTAGATTTTCATTCATTTTTCTAGCCTCCTCTCACAAGTTATCCTTACCTTGTCTTTATATTAATTATATTCTATAAAACACTTAATAACTCCTTCCAAGAATTATTAAAATTAAAGTATGAAGGAGCTAACTGTTCTGCTTTATATGAAGCATTCTTAATGAAATTTTCTGCCTTAACTTTAGGTTTTGAAATATTTTGTTTTTTATATGATTTAAATAACAAATCATAGGCTTCTTTTTTTATATTAGCTGTTAAAAACTCACCTGGATAGGGTTTGAGTTCATCAGTTTCAATATTAATATGTTTATTTTTATCTTTTGCAATTTCTAATTTTTTCTTTTCATAAATAAATCTATAAATATCACTTTCAATTTTTGTTATATTAATTTTATCATTATCATAATCAGGTGGTAAATGGACAATCTTTAAAGCCTTGTCAAAGTAAAACTGATAGCCTTCCATTTTAGCATTAATCAGGTAATCAATATCCTCTCCCCGACTGATAAAAGGATCAAAAGGTATGTTTTCTATCGTCTTTTTGGGAAATACCATGTTACCTCCTAACACTAAGGGAGTTTTTACTAATCTTTGCTCAATGTTTTCCAGCTTTTTATAGGTATCATTCATTAATTTATTTTTCTTTTCAAATAAATTCTCATGATTTTGTTTTTCCTGTAAATAATGATGGCCTTTAATATCAGTATAATAGCCGGCTACTCCTGCTATATAATTACCATCTATCTCTTTACCCACAAATTCAACGGCTTTCTCTAAATATTTATTATCTTCTATTATCTCATCATCATCAATAGCGACAACTATATCTGTACCATCCATATAGGGCACCAATAACTGTAGGTTTCTAATATTACCATAATTTTTTAAATTTATTTCTTTTAAAAACTCAGTAGGTGTTGCCTCTTTCAGTTTTTCTTTTAATTCATTTAGCTGTGAGTAAGAGAAGTGTTTTATAGGATAGTTATAATTATTTTGTTTTAAAATCAGCTCGACTTTACTTTCCACTTTTCCTTTTAGTTCATCATGTACAGCCGAACTTAAAACTAGCACTTCAAAATTATCATAATCAATATTATTTAAGCTAAAAAGCAATCTGCCTAGAGTTCCCTTTCTATCAAGGGGAGTTGGATGATCAAAAATATATTCTTCCTCTTTATTCTTTTCATCAGAAGGGTAGGTCCAGTAAGTCGGAACTACTATGGTCAACTTTTTCAAGCTATCACCCTTATTTAATTATATTTTATCTCTCCAATCATAGGGTAGTTCATTAATTTCGCCTGGTTTATTTGAGTTTTCAAGCATTTCTAAAGCTTTTTGGATTACTTTTAATTGTAATTTTTTATTATTAGGATCACCAAAAGGAGCACCAAAGGGAAACTTAACATTAATTGTGCGGGGTGGAATTACTCTTTTAGCTAATTCCAAAAACATATTTAAGGTTACAGTTGTAATACCATTTTTCTCAAGCTCCCTTGCTATCAATCCCACGGATTGATTACAGATCGGTCAAGTTGGTGCAATTAAAGCTGCTTTTACATTTTTAGATAATAATTTTTTTGCTAATTTTTGGGCATTTTCTTTAAGTTCCTCTGTTTTTAAACAATAGCCCATAAAAGAATAATTCTCTTCAGCCAACCTACCTATTATATCTTCTCTTTCTAAACCTCTTAATAATTCAAGAGGAAAGGCACAGTTCAAATCTTTCTTAACATACTTATGATCATAATGGGTATGTGAGATTTCTATCAGATCAGGGTTGGTTTCTTTAGGAATCAGTCGATAAGATGGATCACCATAAGGATCTTCTGTATCAAAAGATTCGTCATCTTTTAAGTGAAAACCACCAGATGAAATTAAAACTAATTTTGTGTTTTTTATATTCTTTTTTAATTTTGTAAAAGGAACTTCCCTATTGCTGTTATCAACAAAATCAAAGTCAGGGTCTACATTTTCTCGCATAAAATTGATGGTTTTTTTAATATCCATAATAACCTCCTTCTTTGTTTTAAAACGTTACTCCTAATTTTATACTTTGATCTGAGTGTTCATCCACATAATAGCGATATTTTTCAACAATATTTTTAAAATCAACAACTGGTGAAATAATGTCATCACAAACAAATTCTCCACGAGATAACATCTGCCAGCAGGTCTTATTTATTCTGGCAAGATCCCAACGAGGATGATCACGATTAGGTTCACTACAAGCTCTACTAAATATTATTTTAGGTATATTAAAATGGGCTTCTCGTCCTAAATTTAATTGCCCTTTTAATCTTTTATACCAACCAACTATTGTTAATGTACCTCCATAGGCTGTTGAACGCACAGCCGTTTGTAATACGGGGGTATAGCCGCTAGTATCTATCGATAGGTCTACACCTTTCTTGTTGGTATTTTTCTTTATCTTATACCCTATATCCACTTGTTCAGGATCTAAGATAAGGTCTGCTCCTAACTTTTTAGCAATTTTTCTTCTTTGTTCAATTGGGTCCACAGCAGCCACCCAGACCGCACCTGATTTAATTGCCATTTGGACTGTCATTAATCCTATTGCACCTAAGCCAAATACAGCTACTCTATCTCCTAACTTTAAATTACCATCTCTAATTCCTCCTAAAGCAAAACGAGCCGGGTCATAACAGAGCGCACTCTTCCAATTCATATTTTCAGAGAGTTTTAAAATATCATCTTTTTTTACATATTGATATTCCTTTAAACCTCCATATCCGGCTACTCTTTCTCCAATTTCTAAATTGTTTACTTCTTTACCTTTCTTTTCTATATTTCCTACCCACATATTCCCTAAATCTAAAGGAAAAACATTTTCTTTGGTATCTTTTTTAAAAAACATATCCCAATCGCGGTCAAAATATTCATTTTGAAAAGGGCTTACTCCTTTAAACATTGTCATTTCAGTTCCGTGTTTGGGAGAACCAAACTCTACTTTTACTTTGACTTCATCTTCTTGTAGTTCTTTTTCCTTAAAATCTTTTAATTTCAGAGAATTAACTTTATCAGCAATTAAACCTTTATACATTTATTTCCCTCCCTGAAGAAAACTTTTTATAAAATTGAGGCTGTCTTTTAATCCCTGTTTTGGGTTGGCAGGTTTTAATGCTTCAAAAGAAAGGTAATGATTGTAATCTATTGATTTTAATGTTTCAATATGTTTTTTAAAATCAATATGGCCTTTCCCCGGTAATTCACGATTGCTATCTGAGAGATGGACATGGTATAAAAAATTTTTGGCTTTTATTAAACTTTGGTCAATATTCTTTTCTTCCATGTTCATGTGAAAGGTGTCGGCCATTAGTTTAACACCCTTATTATCTAACTGATTAATTATTTCAATACCTTCCGATAGTTTATTAAGGAAGTGAGTTTGATATCTAATTAATGGTTCTAATACAAGAAATACATTTCTTTCTTCTGCATATTCTCCAATTTCATTTAAACTCTCAATTAATAATTTTTTGTCTTCTTTTAGGGATCTCTTTCGGGCTGGAAAGGGTAAATAATCTGAGGTACCATAAATTGTAGGGGTTAAAACTCCGATAGCCTTATATTGATTTGCATAATCTAAAAGTAATTTAATATCTTCTAAAGCCGCTTGTCGTTTATCCTTTTTTTCTGATAAAAGCCAGCCTCTATGGCCAGCACAGATAATAGCTAATGGTAATTCACTATTATCTAGAGCATTACATGTTTTTGTAGTAGAATTTAAAAACCTTTCACCTGATATTTCGATACCATCAAAACCAATTTTTCCCGCTTTGAATAAAATTTCTTTAATATTATTTCCCGGTATCAAAGTATCCTGACAGGCAACTTTCACTTTGAATTCCTCCTTTTATCTAACCTTATCTTAATTATATATTAAATGACTACATTAATTAAAGGTTAAAAATTAAAGAAGTTAATTCTGTGCGGTTGGTAACTTCTGTTTTCCTAAAAATATTATTAAGGTGTTTTTTAACAGTGTTAATAGAAATAAAAAGTTCGTCAGCAAGCTGTCTATTGTTTTTTCCATCTATAACATGATCAATAACTTCTAATTCTCGTTCAGTTAAATCAAATTTGTTTTCACTACTTTCTAGTTTTAGACCAATCTGCTCTGCTTCATTATTTTTCATTCTATCAATTAAATATAATTTGTACATTTGATTTGATAGTTGGTTCTTAAGTGTATTAAGTATATGCAAGTCTTTTATACTGTAATCCGGGTCTGATTTTCTTCTAAAAAGACCGATAGTTCCTAATAATTGGTCTTGATAATGAATATCTATTCCACATAAATAGTATAGTCTATTAGAATACAAGAAATCATTAAAGTACTCTGTTTTTTCCCATTCTCTATAATTCATGATATCAGTGCTTTTAATCGAGGTTCTTTGATTAAAAGTTTTCTCTTTTATATCATCAATTTTGTAATAGTATTCTTCATATTCATCAATGGCTTTTTGCGGAATGTTAACACACTGTAATTTGCTTACTACCTTATCATTATTACTATAGATGAAAAAATTTGCTGCATAATAAGGTATGATATTATTTATTTCTTTAATTACTGTATCAATATAATCATTAATATCATTTTTACTGCCAGTTTTTAGTATAAATTTATATAATTTTTCCCACTCTTTATTTTCTATAAGGTTCAACCTGTTCACCTCTTTTATAATATTATACTTTTGGGTAATATTAAAATTTATTAATGCTTGTTATAATTATTACAAATCCTGCAAAATGAAAGGACGGATTAAATGAAAAAATCTTTAGTAGTTATTTTAGTAATATCATTTATATTTATTGGATTTACAAATAGTCAATTAAAAGCTCAGGGTATTTTCGGCAATTCTATTATCTCAGAAGGAGCATCAAGTTATCTATCAATGTTAATGCTAGCTGATTGGCAAGTCGATTATTTGATACCTATTGAACCTGATGAACTTAAGAAAGGAGATTATCGTATTTATGGAAATGCTGCCAATTTTTCAATGTCAAATTTAAATAACTCACTTATTTTATCAACTGATAAAACTAATGTAAGTGTTATGAACTATTTATTTGGTTTTGATACTGCACTAAGAGATGATCTTTATTTTCACATAAATTATAATATTTCTCCTTGGCAAGCAGCTAGTGATGCTTCTAAAGATAAAACAAAGTACCAATTACTAAATATGTTTTTAGATTATGAGATTGATAATGATAAAAAGATATATTTTGGTTATAACAAAAATAATTATTCTATGAAACAATATGATGAGACAGCACAAGAATACAACTTAACCGCTGATAATGATGTCAATATAATTTATGTTGGCTTTGAAATGAAAGGTTCTTTTTTGAAATAAAATAATAACATAAATAATAAATTAAGCCCCCTTATAGTAGATTAATTGATCTATAAGGAGGCTTTTTATATATAAATAATTATTTTGTTTGATCTAGTTGTTCAAACATGGCCCTATTTAAGTTTTTAAATGTACTTTGACCACTGCCTAATTCACTGATTTGTTTATCCATCATATCAGTAAATACTTCCTCTGCATAGCCACCATCGATATACTTATTTTCAGGTAGAGTGGAACGCATCGATTTAAACATCATCTTTAAAAAAACAGATGTGAAGTCAGCAATTGCTTTTTTTAATTTTTCATCATGTTCTCCGTTTATATTACTTTCATTTAGTTTTTTGATACTATCAATTTGCTGATTATCCTGGGCTTGATTTTGCAGTAAATTTGCTTTTGTTGATTGATAGTTTTCTATATTCATTTTTATCAGCTCCCTGTTAGATTAATTCTAACTTCGCATGAAGGGCACCGGCAGCTTTAATCTTTTGTATTATAGATACTATATCTCTGGGAGTAGCTCCAATTGTATTTAAGGCAGAGACTAAGTCTTCTATAGTATTTTCATTACTGATCATTACTATTTTGCCCTCTTCTTCTGATACTTGAATTTCAGTTTCTTCCGTCTTCTCAGTTTCGCCTTCTGAAAAAGATGGTGGTTGGGACACTTCTTCACTAGTTTTAATTGTAACTGAGATATTACCATGGGCCACGGCCACAGTTGATATCCTAACATTATGACTTAATACAATGGTACCGGTCTTTTCATCAATTATAATCTTAGCTTCTATATTAGTCCTTACATCAGTATTATTTACTTGAGCAATGAAATCTACTACTTCACCCTTGAATTCATCGGGTACATCTACTCTTACAGTCCCTGCATCATTGGCTCTTGCAATATTATCATATTCTAGTTTTTTATTTAAAGCCTTTGCTATATTATCAGCAGTTTTAAAGTTTGGATTCTGTAATAATAGATTGATATGGTCTTTATCTAAATCAAATTTAATTTCCTTTTCAATCAGGGCTCCATTAGGAATTCTACCAACAGTTGGGTGGTTTTGTCTTACACTACTACCACCGCTTTGAACATTAAATCCTCCAATAGAGACTGGACCCTGAGCTACAGCATAGATATCGCCATTAGCAGCCTTGAGAGGAGACATTACTAATGTTCCCCCTTGTAAGCTGTCCGCATCCCCCATCGAGGATACTGTGACATCTATCCGGTCCCCAGAATGGATAAAGGGCTTTAAATCTGCAGTTAACATAACTGCTGCTAGATTCTTACTTCTAATCTGGTCAGGAGTTACATTAATACTAAACTCCCCCATCATATTTGCTACACTCTGCACAGTAGCCTGACTTCTATTAGAATCACCTGTACCTGCTAGGCCCACCACAATTCCATATCCGATTAACTGATTATCTCTTATTCCTTGAATTCTTGTGATATTACCGATTTTAACAATGGGATTGTTATTCTGTGCTTTTAAATTGAAAGAAAAAATGATAGGTAATATTAATATTATTGTTAAAATCAATAATGAATTTTTGTATTTTAAACTCAAAATAATAGGCTCCTTTCTCTTAAAAGATCCAGTTTACAAACTTTTCTATAATGCCTGTTTCTTGTTTGTCTCCAACTGGTCCTTCACCTTCATACTCTATATCAGCATTGGCAATATTTTTAGAAGATATTGTATTATCTAATGAAATATCATCTGGTCTAATTATCCCGGTTAGTTTAATGGACTGTTTTTCTCCATTAATATTAATATTTTTTGCTCCAGATATCTTTAAATTGCCGTTCTCTTTTATTTCTACAATCTGAGTAGTAATATCAGCTTCTAAAGTACCGCTACGAGAAGTTTGCCCATCAGCAGAACCGGAATCAGAATATCCAAACCCAAATGCTTTTAAGAAACTAAAGATTCCAAAACCTGCTTCTGCATCAACTTCACTTGCCTGACTTGTGCTAGTATTAGCACTTTGAATAGCATTGGCATCTTCTTTGATCAATACTGTTATTATATCACCTTCAATGTGTTCTTTACGGTCTTTATATATATCTTCGGATTCTTCGCTCCAAAGTGAATTACCTTCTGCTAAAACAGCAGTTGTGAGTGTTAATATCATTATGGGAATCAATAATAATGTTATTGATTTCTTCAATTTTATTCCCCTTCCTAATCTTTTATAAGTTCTACAAGTTGAGGACTTATCACTCTTGCCTGAAAGTTGTGCTTGTTATCAGGGTTTTCAACATTAATATATTCACCCTGTTTGCCCCTTTCACGGGCCACAACCATTAAGGTTAGTTCAACATCCCCAACAATTACTTTTGCCTGTACTCTATCTCCAAAATTAATCAAATAAGGAGTTTTATAGTTGTTCTTTTTTAATATATCACCCTGTTTAAGCGAATATGAAAGTTCAATATCCTGGGTAAATATATTGGTCTCTTTTTCTATGAACTTTTCATTTTTAAAACTATCAACTGCCACCATTTTATAGGTAAAATCAGCTCTTTTTAATTCAGAACCCTGTGGTATATATCTTTTAGCTATATAGGCTTTTTTATATGCTTTAATATCTACAGGTATGTAAAATCTTTTATATTCTTCACCTTCGATATTAATTACAATGGGTACAGTCATTTTCCCCGTTTTTATCTCTCTATTTTCAATAATTTCTAAACTATATGCCTGATTGGGGATTGTAATAGTGTCATTTCTCATTTTAATATCTAAAGTATATTTATCTGTATTATTTTCTAATATTATGCTTAATTTATCTTTTATAAAATCGCTTATTACTTGGCTGTCAATTTGTTTGGCATCTCTTTTGATTACAATTTGATCAGGAAAATTCAAGTTAAAACTATCTGAACTAAAGCCCTTCTTTTTTAACATTAATCTTACTAGGGCTTTATTAATATATTTCTTATATCCAGGTAAAGGAGCTTTACCAAGGTCTATTCCTTTGATCTTATCTAAGTTTATCTCTTTTATTCCTTTAAACTCTGCAATATCTTTTAAATATATATATTGACTTTTTACTTTAACCTCTTTATCAATAATTACCTCAAAGGCCACTGCTGGAACTGCAGCAGAAACTATTAAAATAACTGTTAAAATTAAAATAGACCTTTTATTTTTCAAGATAATCAAGCTCCCATATCCTTTTATCTTCTTAATTGATTAGCTGTCTGAAGCATTTCATCAGCAGCTTTAATTGCTTTTGAATTCACATCATAGGCTCTTTGAGCCGAGATCATATTAACCATCTCTTCTACTACTTTAACATTAGACATTTCTAAAAAGCCTTGACTAATATTGCCAAATCCCTGTTCACCCGGTACTCCAGTTTGTGGATCACCGGAAGCAACGGTTTGTTGAAATAAGTTGCGTCCTAAACTATTTAATCCGCCTGGATTGGCAAAGCTATATAATTGAATCTGGCCAATTTGTTCGGTGGTATTACCTGTTTTTATATTAACAGTACCATCTGAAGTAATTGAAATACTGGTTGCATCTTCTGGGATAACAACCTCGGGTTGAAGTGGATAACCATCGGCTGTTACTACCCGTCCGGTACTATCTTGTTTAAATGAACCATTTTTAGTGTAGGCTACAGTTCCATCTGGTTTCATAACCTGAAAGAAGCCCTCACCTTCAATTAATAAATCAAGCGGATTATCGGTGTTTCTAATATTACCTTCTGTAAATATCTTTTGAGTTGCAGACACTTTTGCACCATGTCCTACTTCAATACCAACTGGTATCTGAGCACCCTGTGCATTGGGAGTACCCGGTTGTCTTATCTGTCTATACATTAAATCAGCAAAGTTTACGCGACTCTTTTTAAATCCGCCTGTGTTTACGTTTGCCAGGTTATTGGAAGTAACATCAATACTTGTCTGTTGGGTATTCATACCCGTTGCTGCAGTCCATAAAGCACCTATCATAATCAAATTCCTCCTATTTTTTTAACTACCTCTGTCAGTCAGTAGTTATTATACAGCTTCCAATCACTGGTCCAGCTGCATTTTCATATTTTTTTAACCTAATCTTCCTACATCATTAACCGCTTTATCCAAACTATTGTCGATAGTTTGAATCATTTTTTGGTTAGTTTCATAAGCTCTTGTGGTCTGAATCATACTTGCCATCTCCTGTACAATATTAACATTTGAACTTTCTAGATAACCCTGCATAACCTGAACCTCACCAGTAGGAGTTCCTTCTATACCATCAGCTGTTTGGTATAGGTTATCACCCTCTTTTGATAAGTTACGATAGTCTGCAAAGTCAACTATATTGATCCTCTCTCCTTCTAGTTCACCAAAGTAAAGCTGTCCGGCTTTGTCTATAGAGAATTCTCTACCGGGAACAGTCTGAATGGGTTCTCCATTCTGGTTTAATAAAATATGTCCTCTTTTATTTACTATCTGATTTTGGTTGTTCAGTGAAAAACTACCATTTCTAGTATAACGGATGCCATTTGGGGTTTGAACGGTGAAAAAACCATCACCTTTGATAGCTATATCCAATTTATTTCCGGTGTGTTCAATATTACCGCCCGAATAATCGGTATAATTTTCAGCTATCTCAACTCCAGAGCCTAATGCACCTAATTCAGTTTTACCTTGCTTATCAAGACGAGAGATAAGAAGTTCCGAAAAGGTCCTTTGGACACTGTTTGTTTTTTTAAATCCCCCGGTATCAGCATTAGCTAAATTGTTAGAAGTAATATCCATTCTCCTCATATTAGTCCTCATTGCAGATGCAGCGGTATATAGTCCTTTTATCAAAGTGTCTCACCTCCTCTATAAGAATATAGTTTTGCAACTAACTTTACTTCTCTAATACCCATTTTTAAATTTTTAGCTACCTTGTTAATACTCTTTTTTTGATTATATTCTTCTAAAACTTTCTTATGCTTATTATTTAACTTTTCTATCTGAGCTTTATGCTTTCTTTCAAAATCTCTTTTTTGAACTAACTGTCTTTTTTTCCGCTTGTTCATCGAATTAATGAGTCGATCACTGTATAATAATCTAGTATTTTCAAAGATAACATCGATTGCCATTAGTATTACTAGCCAGGCCATAAGATCACACCAATCTTATACCTTAACATCGATAACTGAACCTTTAATCTTTTTACTCTGCTTTTCATTTTTCTCATCGCTATCTTCTTCCTTCTGGTTTTTTTGACGCTTATTATTTCCATCATCATCTTTATCGATAGTTAAGTTTTCGCTTTTTTCTTTTTTATTCACGGATTTTTTCTTTTTCTCATCCTGTTCTTTTTTTGCTTGTGATAAAGTTTGTTGTTCATTAGCGTTATGGACTTGCTTCATATGTTCAATTTTTTCAACTTCAAGGGACATCGGTACTAATGTATTAGGATTTATTGGATCAGACATAAAACCCCTCCTTTAAAGGGCAAAACTCCTCAATTCTCCTCCATCTACTTTAAATACAGTTCTAGTATGAGTCTCATCAATTTCTGTTTTATACTTTCCAATCTGTATTTTTACACCAGGATAAAGCTTTCTCTTGACCATTATCTTACCCTTAACCGCACTGTTGATTTTTTCTGTTAGGTCTTTTACTATTTCATCATTTTTTTCGATCTTTTCTTTTAAATCACTTTTGGTTTCTATTAATCTACTATACATATCTGCTTTTTGTTTGGGTAGTCCTCCCTGTTGTTTTTTGATTTTCCCTAAAATATTAATGGCTTTAACCGTTTTTAAATAACTTGATTTACATTCTGAGAGAATGCTTTCAGCCTCATCTCTCTTTCTGCGGGTTTCGGGATCTATACCGGCTGATACTATTGTTTTAGTTGCTAAACTAGATCCAATAATATTAGCCTTGATTGTTTTGGTAGCTCTTACTTCTCCCCCCACAATTAAGCCTTTATGACCGGTTAATTCAACAGAACCGGCTGAATTTATATTACTATGCATAATAGCGTCTTTTATATAAATATCGCCTTTACAGTTTACTTGGCCGTTTTGAATAGATTGAGCCTTAAGGTCACCTTCACATTCTATTTTACCCTTGTTTTTGGCAATAAAGTTTTTATTGATTATCACATCGCCACCACTAATTAATTCACAAGCCTCTACATTACCTCTGACATGAATATCACCTTTAGCTTTTACTTCAAAACCTTCTGTTACATTACCTTCAATAAAAACACTACCTTTGAAGTTAATATTACCGGTATTAAAATCTACATCTCCTTTGACCTTATAAATAGTTATTACATTTACTTTATCTTGGTTATATGATACATGTCCGACTTCGGTAGCAATTAAGGTGTTGTCTTCTGTAATTTTTGTGTTTTCACCTTTTGGTAATTTGACGTTTTTAGGTGATTTTGGTTTTAATGTTTTGCCTTCAATATTTTTACCTTCTTCACCCGGTTTGGCTTCTATTTTAGTTACTAATTTTTTACCTTCTTCTACATTATTGATAATCCCTAAGTCATGAAAGTCAATTCTGTCGTTTTCTTTAACAGTACCGACATTCTTACCAGATGTATCAAAATGAAACTCTAATTTTGCATCTTCACCTGGTTTTGGTTTTGTACCTTCTGCAACTAAAACATCTTCTAATGGTTCATCAGTATCTATTATTAGATTAATACTATAATCTTTAATACCATAGACTATACCTGCTTCTTTTAGTTGTTCTTTAATTTCTTTAAAAGTTAAATCCTTACCATATCCCTCAGATGGAATATAATCAAGGTAGGCTTTCATTTTATCACCAGATTTTTTTATTACCAGCTCAGCCTCTTCACTTGGCTGATAAGACCTTAAATCAAATTTAACTATTTCTTTAAAATCATAAGCAAATTTTTTATTTAGGTCTAAGCCTTCTTTTATTAGAGTAAAATTAATATCTTTTTTAGGTTCATAACTAACCTCATATTTTTTCTCCTTTTTAAACCCTGAGAACATACTGCTCATTTCTTTTATTTTTAAATCTCTTAATTTAATGGTTTTTTTATCACCAAATTGTTTAAGAGCTTTTTGCGCAGCTTCATCTTCAGTAGCTGCTTTAATTACTAAAGAATCCATTATATGAGTCACCCTTCCTAGCTGATTTATTATTTGAATTGATCTTTCTTTCTTGATAGATAACCTCTTAGTCTATATACTGCTTTTTTGTGTATTTGTGATATTCTGGCAGGTGATAAGTCCATAACTTCTGCAACTTCTTTTTGAGTAAGTTCTTCATAATATATTAGTGAGACAATTAACTGCTGTTTATCTGTTAAATTTTCGATGGCTGCTTTTAATACTTTAGTAGCATTTTTTTTGTCTAATATTTTTTGTGGTTTGTTCACTTTATTATTAGGTAACCAATCAATTAGAGATTGTCCATTTAATTCCGAATAAATTGAAACCCACTGAGACTCTTCTAATTTTTTCATAACCTTTTTGACCTGTTTTTTTGAAAAGTCCAGTTCTTTAACTATTTCATCCAGTTTTGGCTTTCTATTTAGTTCATTTTCTAATTCTCTGGTTTTATTTTTGATTATTTTAGCTCGATGCCTTAAAGAATGAGGCAGCCAATCTAATTTTCTCAATTGGTCAATAATTTCACCCTTGATTCTTTTTTGGGCATAACTACTAAATTTATAGCCTCGCTCTGGATCAAACTTTTCAATAGCATCAATTAGACCTATTACGCCATAACTCTCTAAGTCTTCCAGTTCGACTTTATCAGGTACATATGTATTTATACGACCTGCCTGATACTTAACCAAATCGAGATATTCCATTATTAACTGTTCACGTGCTTTTTGGTCGTTATCTTTTTTAAAGCGCCGCCATAGTTGTTGGTTAGACAGCATATTATACCTACCTCATTCTAATATTAGTTATTTTGTTTATACTCTACTACCGGTGGTTCCATTTCGCTAAAATCATCGTTAAAGTCTGTTTCAACAGTATCATTATTTATATCTGTTTGTTCATTATTGGCTGCATTTTGGTTGAAATCATTATTTTGCTTTTCATCTTGCTTAATATTATTTTTGTTATACTCATTATTAGCTTTTCCTTTCGGCTGTGTTTCGCTTTTATTAATATTTTGATTATTAGTAGGTTGTTTTTTAGATAAACTGTTCATGAATTCCATTAAAAAGGTTAATAAAAATGCAAAAACAAAGCCAGCGAGGGCAAATTTTAAACCCAACATTAATACCTGTGAGAGAGGATTAAACTGAATTAAGCCGATTAAAGCTGTTATTAAATATATTATTAATGCTACAAATGTTGCGCCAGTTAATTTAACTTTCATTTTAGATCATCCCACGCCTTCTCAATTTCCGCTGGTAGTTAAAAAGAAATGAAATGATTTTATCTCTATCTTGTCTTTCAATATTGATAAATTCCACTCCAGCTGTTTTACTGTAATCATCTTCATTATGTGCAATCCTTACAATCTTTCCTTCTACTAATTTATCTAATTTATCAATATCTAAATTAAAAAGTAGTCTGTCTCTTAAGCTTAAATCCTCATCTAAAACCATTTGTAAGCCGCCGCCACTTAAATCAATGGCAGTCGTTTTTTTAAAGTCGGGTTGTTCCTCTTCCTCTTGTAGCTCTTTTATAATAAGATATTTTATCTTTTTGTTAACCTGCAGCCGAAAGTAGCTTCTGCGCTGTATTCTCTCTATGTTCTTAGATTGTTTTAAGATTATGGTGGGGATTGGATTTTTCACCCGGCCCTTTATTTCGGTTGTTAATGAATAAAAAGCATTATCACCTTCATAGAGAATGTCTACTTCTATACCTTTTCTTAACGGAACTACTTCTTCTCGTTTATAGATAGCCATTATCATTATTTCATCTTCAGTTATATCAGAAACTTTGCTATTATAGTTACCCTTATAAGGGCCTTCTTCGACCACTACTTCTACGTTTTGGTTAATTTTTAAAGTTTTGTCGGGATTCACCATTAAAACCTTTACCTCCCTGGGGCAATTTGTCCGATTAATTTATAAAAGAAACTTTTAATTCCTCGTGATGGTAGATCTAATTCTTGGCCGATTAAGTTCCCGGCTAATTTTAAAAATTGGTCATTTACTTCTGATTCTGGATAAAGTTTAAAAACCGGGTTTTGTTTTTTTATTGATTTGGCGATTAATTTATTATCTGGTATTGTTCCCAGTAAATCTATATCTAAATCTAAATATTTGCGGGCAGTGGTAATAAATCTATCAATTATACTGTCTGCCTCTTTTTTAGAGTCAACCCGGTTTACAACTAAATGTAATTTACCCCGGTAGTGGCTACTGCTAAGTAATTTGATTAAACTATAAGAATCCATAATTGAAGTTGGTTCAGGCGTTAAAACAATAAGTATTTCATCAGCAGCTGTTGTAAAATTAATAACAGACTGGCTGGCACCTGCCCCAGTGTCTAATAAAATTACATCATAATTTTTTTCAATCTCGGTTACCCCTTTTAATAAATGCTTAATATTATCATTGCTGATATTCAATACATTATCTATACCTGAAATTCCAGATAAGACATTTAACCCATAAGGACCTGTTTCCACTGCTTCTTTTAAGGTACAGATTCCTTTTAAAACATGGTTTAAATCATATTTGGTATTTAGACCTAATAATACATCTATGTTAGCCATTCCAATATCACTATCAATTAAAAAAACATCTTTTTTTAGGTCTCTTAAAGCTAAAGCTAAATTAACGGTAAGGGTAGATTTACCTACTCCGCCTTTACCACTGGCCACAGCTATGATCCTACTCTGTTTACTTTTATCATCTTTACCTATATCATCAAAGTTTTTTATATCTTTATTTTCCATATAATCTTTAAGTTTAGCTGCTTGATTATTCATTATAATCACCCATCAGATAATTGTACAGGATTTCAGGTTTTGCCTTATCAATATCTTCCGGTACATCCTGTCCGAAGGTTATATATGAAAAAGGCATTTCATATCTTTTATTTATATTGATGACATCTCCATAAGTAGAAGTTTCATCAAGTTTGGTTAAGATCATTTTATGAGGTTGTAAACTGTTAAAGTTTTCAACCGCATATTCTAAATCCCGGCTGGACATATTCAGGCTGACCATTAAATGAATTTCATCAACTAAGGTATCTTTAGTAAATTCATTTAACTGGCCTAATTCCCATTTGTTTTTCCAGTTACGACCGGGTGTATCAACTAATATTAACTCAGCTTCCTTACGGCATTCCTTAACTGCTTTTTTAAATTCATCGCCATCATAGACTACTTTAAGTGGAATATTAATAATATCACTATAAGTCCTTAGTTGTTGGACAGCTGCTATGCGGTAGGTATCAGCTGTTATTAAACATACCTTCTTACCCATCTTAATTGAAAATTCGGCAGCAATCTTTGCTATCGTGGTAGTTTTGCCCACTCCGGTGGGACCGACAAAAGTAACTACCTTGCTGTTAGTATCTGTCTCAATCGGTTCTGGATTACCAATTCTTTCCATTAGATAATTTTTGGCTTTTATTTTCAGATTGGATTCATCAAGATTATTCTCATCACTGAGATTAGTAATAATATCTTCAATATTTTCTTCTTTTACATCTTGTAATTTAAGATACTGTTTAAAAGGCTTTAAAGCACTGGGAGTATTATCAATAATTTCTTTTTCCCCATTCACATTATAACTTAAATCCTGAATCATATCCTTCAAATTATTTATTTCTTTTTGGGTATTTTCTTCAGATGGACTCTTTTCCTCAATACCGGCTAAAACCTCTACTTTTTCTTGGCCAAAAAAGCCTAAAAATCCGCCTTTTGTAAATTTGCGAGTATCCAATATAATTGCATCTGAGCCTAAATCCACTTTTACCTTAAATATGGTATCTTGAATATTATCCCCTATATACTTTTTTACTTTCATTTAATTCACCACCGTTCCTAAGACTTCTAAGTTAACATTGGGCGTTAATTCGCTAAAAGATAAAATAGTTAACTGCGGGAAGGACCGGCTTGTTAATTCTTTCAGCGGTCTTCTAATCATTGGTGAAGTTACCAAGATTGGTTCTTTCCCCTGCTGCAGTAACTTTTGGGCCTCAGAAGAAATCGATTCAATTAAACTCTGAGCCTGCTGTGGTTCCACAGCTAAATAATTTCCCTGGTCAGACTGTTCAATAGCCTGTCCTAAATTTTCTTCCAGTTGTGGGTCTAAAGTTATAACCGATAACTGGTTATTTTCATCTACAAATTGATTGGTAATCTGTCTGGATAAACCCTGTCTAACATATTCTGTTAACAGATCAATATTATTTGTAGTTGTAGCATAATCTGCTAAAGTTTCTAGTATTGTAACTAAATTATTTACCGGTATGTTTTCCCAGAGTAAGTTCTGTAATACTTTTTGTATTTCTCCTAAACTTAAAAGATCAGGTAGTAGCTCGTTAACAACGGCAGAATTATTCTCTTCTACATTATCGATCAGTTCCTTTACTTCCTGTCTTCCTAACAGTTCATGGGCATGTTCTTTAATCAATTCAGTTAGGTGAGTAGCCATTACAGAAGGTGGATCTACAATCGTATAATTAGCCATTTCCGCCTTCTCTTTTTGGTTTTCATCAATCCATATTGCAGGAGTGCCAAAAGCTGGTTCTTCAGTTTCAATTCCTTTGATATCCTCAGTGGTCATCCCGGAATCCATAGCCAGATAATGGTCAGATAAAATTTCATATCGGCTTATCTCTACCCCTTTTAACTTCACCCTGTAAAGATTGGGTTCAAGCTGTAGATTGTCTAAAATTCGAACCGGTGGGATAATAATTCCTAGTTCCATAGCCATCTGTTTCCTAATCATTGAGACCCGGTCTAGGAAATCACCACCCTGTTCTGGCAGGACAAATGATATCAGGTTATAGCCGACTTCGACTTCTAGTTGATCAACCTTGATAATATTTTTTATCTCCTGTTCTTTAGCCTGCTGTACTTCCCGGGGTGAGGGTTCTTCTCGTTCTTCTGGTTCTTTTTCAATACTCTTTTGAATAGTTGAGTTTATGACAAATCCTAAACCACCCATGATAACTGCCATAACAAAAAATGGTATGGTCGGTAAGCCGGGCATGATTCCTAAAATAGATAAGACAATTGCCGCAATAAAGAGTGCTTTGGGTTGACTCATCATCTGACTGGACATCTCTTCACCCATATTTCTTTCAGAAGCTGCCCGGGTAACAATCATACCGGTTGCAGTTGAAATAAGTAGGGCGGGAATCTGAGAGACAAGACCATCCCCCACTGTTAATAAGGTATAGGTCTGGGCTGCTTCTCCAAAACTTAAACCCTGTTGAGCCATCCCGATAATTAGTCCACCAATGATATTGATAACTGTAATTATGATACCCGCAATCGCATCACCTTTAACAAACTTACTGGCACCATCCATTGCACCATAAAAGTCTGCTTCCTGTCTAATCTTTTTTCTTTGTTCCTGAGCATCTTTTTCATCTATAATTCCGGCATTTAAGTCTGCATCTATACTCATCTGTTTACCAGGCATCGCATCTAAGGTAAAGCGGGCTGCTACTTCAGCTACCCTTTCGGCACCTTTAGTGATCACTACATACTGTATTACAACTAAGATTAGAAAGATTATAAATCCAACTACATAGTTTCCACCGACAACAAAGTTACCAAAACTAGAGATTACCTCACCGGCATAACCCTGTCCTAATATTAAGCGGGTTGTAGAAACATTTAAACCCAGTCTAAAAAGGGTTGCAAAGAGTAATAATGAGGGAAATACTGAAACCTGTAATGGCTCATTTATATAAATACTTACTAAGATTATTAGTAAAGAAAATGTTATATTTGCTGTTAAGAGTAAATCCATGATCAGAGTAGGCATCGGAATGATAAACATTATAACAATGCCGACTACTGCAAAAGCAAATAAGACATCTATATTGTAAAATATTTTATTTAGGGTACTGCTGTTTGACGCTGAGGGCATTTAAAGTAAACCTCCAAATATAAATTTAAGGATAATTAATATCTGTTTTCTTTCTTGTACACATATGCTAATATTTCTGCAACTGCTTCAAATAATTCTTCTGGAATAAAGTCGCCAATTTCACACATTTTGTTTAGTGAACGGGCTAATGGTTTGTTTTCCACTATTTCAATATCAACTTCTTTAGCTTTCTCTTTTAACTTTAAGGCTACATAACCTTCCCCTTTAGCTAATACTTTAGGTGCCTCCATCTCTTTAATATCAAACTTTAAGGCAACAGCAATATGGGTCGGGTTAGTAATTACTACATCTGCATTTTCTACTTCGGACATCATCCTATTTAAACTCATCTGTCTTTGTTTTTCTTTTCTGCGCTGTTTAAGTTGTGGGTCGCCCTCCATCTCTTTTCTTTCCTGTTTCACTTCATATTTAGACATCTTTAGATTGCGTTTGTGTTCCCATTTTTGATAAAGGAAATCTAAAACTCCTACTCCTACTAAAAAGATGGTAATTGCAACGGCTGCTTTATAGATTACATTCCCAATCATCATTAAAGCAGGATGTAAACCCTGTTCGGTCATTGTTATTAGATCTGTAATTGAATTTCTCAAATAAAAGTAGGCTATTCCTGCAATTATCATTATTTTTAATATAGACTTTACCATTTCAACTAAAGTCTTTATTGAAAATAATTTACCAAAACCCTTTATAATATTCAAACTATCCAGTTTGGGTTTAAGGCTTTCACCGCTAAACAATGGTCCAACTTGAGTAAAGTTAATAATGATACCCATCACAGCTGAGGCAATCATCACAGGTGCCACTAAAGTGGCTACATAATAGATTGTTTCCATCAAAATATTGTAAGCTGAAGCTATGTTAATCTCCATCACAGAATCAAATGATAAAAAACTTGTTACCTTCATCGTCAAAGAATCCATCATACCTGCAAATAGGATATACAGGATTGAAAAACTGGCTAATAAAGTAAATGCCTGATTTAATTCCTGGCTTTTGGCCACCTGGCCTTTTTCCCGTGCTTCCCGCTTCCGCTTCGGCGTGGGTTCTTCAGTTTTTTGCCCTGTAGAGTCATCTGCCATATTTTATCCTTTCCTTTTTAAGTCGAGCCCATAATATTTATAAGTTGGATTAATTGATCTAAACCGTTGTTTAAGATATCGGAAAAATAGTATATTAAAATTTCAAATGAAAGGATTAATAAAATAAATCCAATCAATATTTTTAAAGGTAAACCAATAATAAAGATATTCATCTGGGGAACGGCTCTTGCTAAAAAGCCTAACATGATATCTACGATAAACAATGTCCCCATAATCGGTAAAGCAATCTTAAAACCAATGATAAATAAATCGGCACTGCGTCTAAAGAGAAACTGCCATAAAGTATTACTATAAGTAATTTCACCAATCGGTATAATATTAAATGATTTATTCAAGCTTCTAATTATCATGAGATGACCATTAATTGATAAAAATATTAAAATAGTGAATATATTTTTGAACTGACCGATAATAGGAGAAGAAGCTCCACTCATCGGGTCAACTACATTAGCGATTCTAAAACCCATTCTTAAATCTATAAACTGGCCAGCTAACTGAATAGCTGCAAAAAATAAATAGATGATAAACCCCATAAACAAACCTATCGAAAGCTCTTTTATTATAAATATGATT
Source organism: uncultured Halanaerobiales bacterium (assembly GCA_964430875.1). Taxonomy (GTDB): domain Bacteria; phylum Bacillota; class Halanaerobiia; order Halanaerobiales; family M55B127; genus M55B127. The sequence continues at coordinate 6,336 of CAYSHP010000029.1, read as the reverse complement.
ACTGTCAAATCATTGGTCGGGGCAGCAATATTAGCTGTTTGATAAGTTAATAAGAAAGTTATTAAAGCCATAAGTAGTGCTAAGATAATTTTAACCTGTCTTAAAACTACAATACTGCTGAAGATAGGAGTTATTAAAAATATTCCGAAGTATCTGGCCATAATCAAAAAGAAAAAGTAAATTAAATTGGGTGCTAAGATATTTGCCGGCATCTTAATTCATCCTATCCTATGTAAAGCGGTATACTTCTAAAAAGTTCTGTTACAAAGTCAACCACTGTTGTTAATATCCAGGGACCTAAAAATGCTATAGCAGCTAAAACTGCAAATATTTTAGGTACAAAAGCCAAAGTTTGTTCCTGAATTTGTGTAGTAGCCTGTAAGATTGCCACGATTAAACCGGTTAGAAGGCCTGCTCCTAACACCGGGGCAATTACGGTTAATACAATATATAAAGATTGTCTTCCAATATCTATAACAACACCTTGATCCAACTTTAATCTCTCCTTAAAATGTCTCTACTAATGAGTTGATAATTAGATACCAACCGTCTACCAAGACAAATAATAATATTTTAAATGGTAATGATATTATAACGGGTGGCAGCATCATCATGCCCATGGACATTAATATACTGGCTACAATCATATCTATCATCAAAAATGGAATATAGATCATAAAGCCTATTTGAAAGGCAATTTTAATCTCATTTGTTAAAAAAGCCGGGATTAAAACATAAAGCGGTATATCCTCTCGGTTTTCCGGTCTTTCCAGCTCTGCCATATCTACAAAAAGGGCAATTGAATCTTCATTGGTTTGATCAAACATAAAGTTCCTTAAAGGTTCTTCTGTTCTATTATAGGCCTGGTCGATACTTATTTCTTCATTCAGATATGGTTGTAAGGCCTCGGTGTTAACGGACTGCCAGACCGGTGCCATAATAAATATTGTTAAAAAGATAGCTAGACCAATTAAAACCTGATTAGGAGGCATATTCCTAATTGATAAGGCCCTTTTAATAATTGAAAATACAATTATTATCCTGGTAAAAGAAGTAAACATGATCACTATGGCAGGCGCCAGTGAAAGGACTGTAAGCAGTCCGAGTATCCTTAGTGATAAAACTAGATCATTACCTCCCCCTTCTTGATTGGGAGAAGAAATATCTAAGTTTATATCAGGAATATTAAAACCTTCTTGTGCATTGACTGCTGTATTTAAACTGAAGAGAATAAATAAGATCAGTATTATAATTAAATACTTCTTATTGGTCTGAATCACTGTCGTTCCTCCCTAAATACTTCATAAAAAACTCCTTAAATTGAGCTTGTTTGCTTTCATTAGATTCCCTTAACTCTTCAATATCAAAGTCAAAATTAACTTTCTTCCATTTATCTAACTTCTCAATCTTATTTTCAGTCTGACTGATTAAAATAATCTCATCATTTACTTCTATTAAAAATAAACCTGTTTTTGAACCCATATATAGTTTATCTATTAGTTTGAGATGTTTACTAGACTGCACACTTAAAACATTTTTTTTAAATAATACACTTAAAAAATATATGATACCTACTACAACTAATAAATAAAAGCCTATCTTTAAAATTTCAAAAGTATAATTCATATTGTACTCCTTTTATATTTCACTGATTCTTTCGGCTGGACTAATTATATCTTTGACTCTAAAGCCAAAGCTTTCATCTATGACTACAACTTCTCCTTTAGCAATTAGTTTACCATTTACATAAAGATCAACTAATTCACCGGCTAACTTATCAAGTTCAATAATTGAGCCTTCACCTAAATCAAGAACTTCACTTATTGTCATTCTAGACTTACCTAATCTAACTGTTACTGTTAAAGGCACATCTTTTAACAGTTCCATGTTCTGAGGTAAACTTGCACCTTGTTTACCACCAAATTCAGGAAACTGGGCTTCCTGTACATCTACTTTTTCAGAACTTTTAAGCTGACCGCTCGAACTAGAAGCAGTTGAAGCACTGGCCTTTGCTTTAGCTGTAGCCTTTTTCTTTTTAGGTTTTTCTTGTTTCTCTTCTTTTTCTTTAGTACCACTTTTTTCAGCGACCTGAGAAATATTGGACTGCATGGAATTATCAGATTTAGCAGTTAATCCCTCATTATTTGACTGCAAGTTCTTAATCAATTTTTTAGTAAATTTTAAGGGAGCTAACTGTTTAAAAGTACTATCAATTAGATTACCTATTTTAAGATCAAAAGAAGTAACTACTAAAAAGTCATCATTATCAAAATAATCATTATCAAATTTCTCTATATCCACATCAAATATTGGTTCTGGTGGAGAAATATTTACTACTTTATCGATAATATTTGAAATTGAAGTTGATGAAGAACCCATCATCTGGTTCATTGCTTCCCCCACCGCACTTAAATGGATCTCATCTAATTCGGTATCTGCTTCCATATCTTCTCCACTACCACCCATCATTAAATCGGCAATAATCGCAGCATCTTTTGAATCTAACATAAGAAGGTTAAGCCCTTCTAATCCTTCTATGTATTCAACCTTAACTAATACAAAGGGACGCGAATAATCAGATACGATTTCTTTAAAGGTACTTATATCAACCTTGGGAGCAGTAATATCAACTTTTTTATTAAGTAGGGTAAATAAAGCTGTAGCAGCTGAACCCATTGCAATATTACCAATCTCACCTATTATATCCACTTCTTCTTCAGTTAACTCTTCAGTTTGTTCTACATCATCATCTCCGTCCGAATTTATTAAAGAATCAATTTCTTCTTGAGATAATTGTCCATCCCCATTACTCATCTAAATCACCTTCCTCCGTAACTTCAGTTTCGACTTTCACGATCTTTAATGCATGTTGTTTATTAAAATTACCTGGAATAGCTTTAAACTTTTTAATTTTTCCCACCCTTACATCTATTGGCTCTTTTACTTTTTTATTTAGCTTTACAATATCCCCCTGTTTAAGATAAAGTATATCTTCTACCGTTAAATCAGTAGCACCAAGTTCTGCAAAAAGCTTGACCTTCGCTTTTTTAACACGCTCTTTTAGTTTTTCAAGGTGTTCATTCGTCTTTTCTTTTCTGGTACTCGAAAACCAATGCTGGGCATTTAGATGTGAAACTATTGGTTCTAACATAATATATGGTATACAGATATTTACTAGACCTTCACTATCGGCCACAGTTGCTGATAGTGTTATAATAATTGTCATATCATTATCAGGTACGATCTGAGTAAACTGGGGATTTGATTCCAATTCTCTTAATCTTGGATTAATTTCTATTAGATTTTCCCAGGCTTCTGTAAAACTATTCATTACCCAGTTAAGAGCCTTTTTTAATACTACCTGTTCAATATCTGTAAAAGATCTTATCTCATCAATAGGTTTACCGAGTCCCCCAAATAGTCTATCTATAATGGTAAAACCCACTTCCGGGTTGATTTCAAATATGAATTGACCATCCAACGGATCAAGTTCAGAGATACCTATAATAGTTGGTTCTGGTAGTGATCTTATAAATTCTCTATAAGAAAGCTGCTCAATAGAAGCAACTTCAAAACTAACCATACTTCTTAAACGAGTAGATAAACTTGTAGTAAGTAATCTAGCAAAGTTTTCATGAATCATCTGAAGGGTCCTCATCTGTTCTTTTGACAGCTTATTAGGCCTTCTGAAATCATATTTTTTTACATTATCTGTTTCACTACTTTCTTTCATTTCTTCGACATCTACATTGCCAGAATCCAAAGCATTTAGTAGTGAATCTATTTCATTTTGATTGAGAACTTCAGAATCTGCCATTACATGTCCTCCTTACTGAATAACCAATTGGGTAAACCAGACACTATTAATTTCGCCTGTGTTTAATTTTTCGTTAACTCTTGTTTTGATTTCATCTTTAATACTTTTTGTAGAAGGGGCTTTAATATCACTAGATGATTGTGCCCTTAATATTGATATTACCAAATCTCGAATCTGTGGGTTTCTTTTATTTAATTCTTCCACCAATTTTTCGTGGCTGACTTCGAAAGTAATACTGGCCTTTAAAAAATTGAAGTTATTTTCTTCTGCAAAGTTAACTGTAAAATCACCCAACTGATAGGTTGGACCTATTTCATTATTTGCTTCTTCTTCTTTTTGTTCTTCCTCATCTCCACCAGTTAAGCCACCTAGGCTAACCTGTTCTGGATTAACAAATTTCACCATTACAAATCCAATTAGTGACAGTACAATTATTATTGAAACAGCTATGATTATTAATTTCATTAATCCACTATTTTCTTCTTCTTCAGCCAATCTTAACCACTCCCAACATCTTGTTGTAGCATTGTATTCATGATTACCACTTCGACCCTTCTATTTAAGGCCCTATTTTCAGGGTTAATATTTTCCTTAAGTGGTCTATATTTCGAATAGCCTGCTGCTGATAAACGAGCAGGAATTATATCTCTAGTTTCTATGAAATACTTGATAACTTTAACTGCTCTTGCCGTTGATAACTCCCAATTGGAAGGATACTGATTATTATTAATCGGTAAGTTATCTGTATGTCCATCAACCTTCACATTATTATTAATACCTTCAATATTTTTACCAATTTCATCTAATACTTTTTTGCCTGTGGGTTTAATAATTGCCTCCCCAATATCATAGAGAATCTCACCGGTCATTCTAATTACCAGTCCCCTTTGAGTCATTTCAACACTGACCTTGGACTGTAGATCATTTTCCTTGATAAAACCCTGCATATTCTTATAGACCCGCCGCAAGTTATTCTGAGAAGGGTTAAAATTCTCTCCCTGCATACCCTGGTCTAATACATCACTTTCACTTATGGTGCGTCCGCCTTCCATTACTCCTAATTGATTCTGTAAAGCTGACATGAAACCACGGAACTTCTCTAAGTCAATCACAGAAAATGAGTAAAGTAATACGAAAAACACTAATAACAGGGTCATTAAATCACCGAATGTTGTCATCCATGCAGGAGAACCGCTACTATTATCTTCTTGGTCGTTTTTCCTTTTTCTTCTAGGCATTTTCACCCACCACTTCACTTGTATTTACTTGTTCTTCTTGTTCAGTTTCACCTTGAGTTGAACCTTCTTGTGATAAGAAAGCTTTTAGTTTTTCTTCTATAATACGTGGATTTTCACCAGCTTGTATTGATAGAATTCCTTCTATCATTAATTCCTTTACTAATACTTCTTCTTGACTCTGCATCTTCAATTTATTAGCTAGGGGTATGAATATCAGATTAGCTAAAAAGGCACCATATAAGGTAGTGATTAAGGCGGTAGCCATTCCAGCCCCAAGTTTACTGGGATCATCTAATTCACTCAGCATCTGGATTAAACCAATTAAAGTACCAATCATCCCAAATGCAGGTGAAAGTTGGCCCATCTTATCAAAGATACCTTTACCAACTGAATGCCTTGTTTCCATATACGATAACTTTGTTTCCAATATATCTTTTACCAGTTCAGGTTCTGTGCCATCAACTACTAGTTGAACACCTTTTTCTAAAAAAGGATCATCAATATCTTGAATTTCCTGTTCAAGAGTTAATAAGCCTTCTCTCCTGGCTTTTTTGGCTAGATTTACTAGAATTTCAATTATACTATCAGTTTCCATTGCATTACGTGTAAATATTATTTTAAGGAGTGATGGTATTTTTTTAAGATCTGGAAGGGAAAAACTGGCCATTGTACCAGCTAAGGTACCACCCAGTACAATCATAATTGACTGTACACTTAAGAATATGATGGCATTGCCACCTAAAAAGATAGCTCCCCCTATAAGTACCACACCTAATACTATTCCTATTACAACACTGAGATTCATCTAACTCACTCCTTATCCAACATAAGACTGTTAAAAATTTTACGCTTATAATCAATTACTTTGTCTATCACTTCATCAACAGAATCTTGAACTAAAATTCTTTTGTGGGTTGTTAGTTCAACTATCGTATCCGGTGTTGATTTAACTGTTTCTATCAGATCTGCATTTACTGTTATTTCTTCACCATTTAGCCTAACCAACTTAATCATCAAACCACCTACCCCTAGGTTTAGATTGTGGGGCCTAGAAATAGGCCCCACTTATAATCATTTATCTCTTAATATTAACTAATCCCTGCAGCATTTCATCAGAAGTTGTAATTACTTTAGAGTTAGCCTGAAAACCTCTTTGTGAGGTTATCATTTTAGTAAACTGTTCGGCTAAGTCTACATTTGACATTTCTAACTTACTGGATGAAATAAAGCCTTTTCCACCACTACCGGCTGGTCCTACTTTAGGATAACCAGAGTTATTGG
>CAYSHP010000028.1:0-29762 GCA_964430875.1 uncultured Halanaerobiales bacterium | reverse complement strand
AGAAGATGAAAAATAATACCGACTAAATTCCCGGATTTTTCCGGGATTTTTTATTTTGTGTGCATAAAAAGATTACCTAATTTAACCTATATGTGTAAAAACATATGGGTTTTTTTTGTCAAAAGAGTTTAAAAAAATACATTAAGCACCTGATATATTAAGATTTAAATAATATATCCTAATTATTTATTCTTAAAAGAGAGTTAGTTTGGTACATAAATACAGTGGTAATATATGGAAAATTATGTTAGTATTGTAAATAAGATATCCCGGGAAATAATGTTAAAGGGGGAATTAAATGGAAAAAAATCAAAATAACTTACAAACAATAAGCAAACAAGAATTGATGCAAATTAATGGGGGCGGTCCTATTTCTGGTCCTACTTTAATTCTAGGAGCATTTGGAGTCGCTTCGGCTGGAATTGCAATAGGTTTAGCTATAGGTGCAGCATATTATTATTCTAGCCATTAAAGAAAAGAGGTGTCCTTATTCAAGAATTAAACAAAAAAGAGTTAATGAATATAGAAGGTGGTTTTGTAGTTAGCAGCACTACAGCTACAGTTGTGTATTTACTAGCCGGTTTGGGGGGGATCGCTCTAGGGGCATATGTCGGTTATAATAAAGCTGCTAGTGAGTAAGAAATAAATTAGGAGGCTATAAATTGGATAATAAGGAGAATAAAAAGATGTCATTAATAACATTATTAAGTGGTCCAGTGGAAGGACATAATCTAGTATTAGGTGCATTTTTCACAACAACAGCAGGAGTGATTGTTGGTTTTATAATAGGGCAATTAATATATCAACTATTACAGTAAGAACTGATAAATAATGAAAACAATTATAACAGCAATATATCTAATATACTTAAAAATAATTAAACACAACAAATTTATAAGACAAAGAGACCAAAGTGACTGTGGTTCAGCCTGTCTGGCCACAGTAGCCAATTTATATAATAATAATTATCCAGTAAGTAAAATAAGAGAAACAGCAGGAACTGACCAAAAAGGAACATCAGCCTATGGATTAATAAATGCAGCAGAAGAAATAGGTTTCAATGCCAAAGGAGTAAAAGCAAAAATAGAGGATTTAGACCATAACTTAAAAGTACCAGCAATTGCTCATATAATAGAAAAAGATATATTACATTATTTAGTCATCTATAAAATAAAAAAAGCAGAACTGATTATATTTGATCCAAAAAATGGTTTGCAGACTATTAAAAAATGTGACTTTAAGGAAAAATGGACCAATGTTTTAATACTTATATCCCCCAAAGGAAAAGAAAATATAAAAAAGACTGATATAGATAAAATATCTTTCATTAAATATCACTTAAAAGAAAATAAAGGACTATTATTCCAAATATTTATGGCCTCCTTATTTTACACCTCTTTTGGAATAATAGGTTCTTTTTACTTTAAATATCTGATTGATAGTATTTTAATTAATGGTTTAATAAGTTCACTTCATATAATTTCAATAGGAGCTTTAGTTTTATCTATTTTAAAAGTTTTTATGGATATGTTTAGAAATCATCTGACTCTATATTTATCTCAACAGATAGATATTAGACTGATTGCTGATTATCTAGAACATATATTGAAATTACCAATTTCATTTTATGAAAGACGAGAAATAGGAGAAATCCTTTCTAGAGTTCAAGATTCCGGAAAGATACGAGAGGCCTTATCGGGAGCAGCTATTACTATTATGATTGATTCATGCCTGGTGATGGGGGGCGGAATCATTTTATATTTACAAAGTAAATATCTATTTAAGATAGCTTTACTTTTAATCCCGGCCTATATTTTTTTAATGTTATTATTTGCATTCAAGCATAAAAAGGTTAGAAAAAATGAGATGGCCAAGGGAGCAAAATTACAATCTTCTTTAGTAGAGACCATTAAAGGAATTAAAACAATTAAAGCAGCTAATCATGAAAAAAAGAGCTATTTAAAAAATGAATATAGTTTAATTGAATTTATAGAAAAAGTATTTAAGGCTAATTTTTTAAAAAACATGCAAAGTTCAATAGATAATTTATTGGCTGCAATTGGAGAAATAATAATTTTATGGTCTGGTGGTTATCAGGTTATCAATGGGAATTTAACCATAGGTCAACTAATTACATTTAATGCTTTATTAGCATATTTTTATAAACCACTACAAAATTTAATAAAGATTCAGCCAAAAATACAACAGGCTTCTGCTGCTTTAGATAGATTATTAGAGATTATGGTTTTAGATGCTGATATTAAGGAAAAGGACTTATTAGAAATTAATGCAGTAAAAGGTGAAATAGAATATAAAAATGTAGAATTTATTTATAATATGAAAAACCGAATATTAAAAGAGATAACATTCAAAATTAAACCAGGTCAAAATACTGCAATAGTTGGCAAAAGTGGCTCTGGTAAAACTACAATAGTAAAACTATTATTAAAATATTATTCTTCTTATCAGGGAGAAATTAATATAGATGGGAAAAATATAATGGATATTAATACTAAAAGTTTACGAGATAAAATAGGATATGTACCCCAAGATCCCTATATTTTTAATAGAACTATAAGAGAAAATATTAATTTAAACAAAAGGGATTGTTCTTTAAAAAATATAATTAAAGCTTGTAAAAAAGCACAGATTCATCAATATATAAATCAGTTACCTTTAAGATATGATACAATCTTAAATGAAAATGGTAGTAATCTATCGGGCGGACAAAAACAACGCATTGCTATTGCCCGGGCATTATTAAAAGAACCAGAAATATTAATATTAGATGAAGCAACTAATCATTTGGATTATGAGACAGAAAAGTCTATCAATAGATTATTAAAAGAAACAACAGATGAAGTAACTGTGATTATAGTAGCCCATCGTCTAAGCAGCATAACTGAGTGTGATAATATTATTTACATTGATAAAGGTAAAGTTGTAGAAAAAGGGAACCATTTGAATTTATTAAAACAAAAAGGCCGCTATTACCAACAATGGCAAAATCAGCAAAATTATTTGTAAAAGAGGTAAGGATAATTGAATTATATGTATTTAGATATTAAAGAGTTAAGTAAAAGGAAATATAAAAGCAATTTAAAAAATAAATTCTTCATGAAAATATTATTATCTTTAATATTAATAATAATTATAGGTACAACTATTTGGCTTTTTTATGGAGAAATGGATGTTGTAATAAAAGCTAATGGTGTAATCAATAATAAAGAAAATATAAGTTATATATACAGTATTAAAGGTGGTTATGTTAAAAGATTATTAAAAGATGATATAAATAGAGTTGAAAAAGAACAACTACTCTTTTCTTTATCCAATCCAGAATTGATGGAAAGAAAAAAGTATATAGAAAATAAAATAGATCTGATAGAAAATAAAATAGGTGATTTACTTAAAATTATTACAATATTGAGAAGTAAAAACAGTAATGTAGAATTAAAAACAGAATTATTTAAAAATGAATTAAAATCAATTCAAAATAAAATTAAACATTTGAAAAATAATATTAAACTAAAGGAAGATAATTATAATAAGCTAAAGAAATTTTCAGGTTTAAGTATAAGTGAAAACAAACTTGTTAAAGAAAAAAATGAAATAGACAATTTAAGATACGAACTAAATGAATATAAACAAAATAAAATAATTGATTTAGAAAAAAGAATTTGTTCTTATGAAGATAAATTAATTAAAAAAGAGATTGAATTAGCAAATATTAATAATAATTTGAAAAAATATATAATATATGCACCAATAAGTGGTAAGATTGAATATATAAATAATTATAATATAGGAGATTATATACCGGGTGGTGTAAAGATAATGAGGATAATTCCTCAAGATTATAATAGTTATATAGTTGAATTAGTTATAAAAAATAAAGATATACTGAAATTGAATACAGGGGATAAGGTCAAGTACAAGATTGCTTCTTACCCTTATAAAGAATTTGGTATTGCGGAAGGAAAAATTTTAAAAATTGATTCAGCTGCCACTGAAGTTAATGGAAATAATTATATATATAAGGTTAAGGCTACTATTGGGAACTCCTTAAAAAAAGGAGATATTAAAAACTATGTACAATATAAAAATGGTATGTTAACTAAAGCTTCTATAATGATTAGGGAAAGAAAGATCATATATTATATATTAGAAAAATTAGACTTTTTAACTCCAGGAGTGTTGTAATTGGATTTACAGAAAATGAATTTTGACTATAATCAAATAAAAGAAGAAGTGACTTCTTCCTGGTCAAGGTGTTTAAAATATAATAAAAAAAGAGAAATAGATAGTTCCCAGGTAGTTAAGCCAGGTAAATTTAATAATCATATAGATAATTCATTAAAAAAATACTTCAAAACCAAAGTTAAAGAATTTAATAAAAAATTAGAAGAGACCTCTTGTTTCTTTTTAGTTAATGAAAATTTAGTAATTGAAGAAATTTCAGCTGGTTTTAATCAGTTAATAAAATTAGAAAAGCTGGGAGTAAAGAAGGGTATTTCCTTTTTAGAAAAAAATTCTGGTACAAATGCCGTAGATTTAGCCAGCAAATTAAAAAAACCAGTTCACATTTTACCTGGACATCATTTTTGTAGACCTTTAAATGCTTGGCATAGTATAGCTTATCCCATTATAATAGATAATGAAATTTATGGTTTTATAAATGTTGTGGATAAAAAGGAGATAAAAGATGAAATAATTTGTTTAACAGAACTTTTATTAAATAATATTGAATTAAAAATTGCTCATTTAGAATCTTCTAATAAAAGAATACAATATAAAAATAGTTTAAGTGATAAACAGTTTTATATTTTAAAAAAAATTGCGAATGGTCTTACTGAAAAAGCATTAGCTAGTGATCTAAATCTAAGTACTAGTACTATAAAATACCATAAAAAGAAGTTGTTTAATTATTTTAATGCACAATCTAATATAGAGATGGTAGTTAAGGCTTTTAAAAAGGGATTTCTAACTTTTAATGAAGTAAGTTTTTAAAAGAGGATTTAAGGCTATGGTTACGGAAATGTTAATATAGACTAAGCGAATAAAGGAGAGATTTTAATGTTTAAAATGCTGATTATTAATCCTGGCTCTACATCTACTAAATTATCTATATTCGAAGATGAAAATGAATTATGGGAAAAAGAGCTTAAACATAGTAGTTCTGAAATAAAAGGATTTAAAAAAATTATTGATCAACTTAATTGGCGTCAAGAACTTATCCAAGATGAAATCAATAATTCGGATTATAATTTTGCTGAATTAGATGCCATTGTGGCCAGAGGTGGAGTGGCTTTAGACCCACTTTTAGGTGGATCTTATAAAATAGGAAAAGATATGGTACATGACTTAAAAATAGCTAAGAATTCTTCTCATGCCTCTAATTTGGCTGGAATTATTGCGTATAATTTTGGAAAAAAATTTAACATTCCGGCTTATACTGTAGATCCTATTTCAGTTGATGAATTTGAAGATGTTGCCCGCTTATCGGGTTTACCTGAAATTCCTCGCAAATGTCAATCACATGCATTAAATTTGAAATCTATTGGCAGGAAAACAGCTGAATATTTAGATAAAAAATTTTATAAATGTAATTTAGTGGGAGCTCATTTAGGGGGAGGGATTTCTATTGCTCCTATTAAAAAGGGAAGAATTGTAGATGTAAATAATGCTAATCAAGGGGGACCATATTCTCCAGAACGAGTAGGTACTTTACCAAGTTTAGATTTAGCTGAGTATATTTTCGAAAATCAACCTGATAGAGATCAATTCATAAAAAAATTACTGGGTAATGGTGGTTTAACAGCTTATTTAGATACAAATGATGGACTTGAAATAGAAAATAGAATTGAAAAGGGAGACAACAAAGCTAAACTGGTTTATAAAGGAATGATCTATCAAATAGCTAAAGAAATAGGTGCAATGGCAACCGTTTTAAATGGAGATGTCGATGCTATTTTCATTACAGGTGGATTGGCCAAATCAAAATACATAACAAATCGCATAATGAAAAAGGTTGAATATATTTCTGAAGTATTTGTTTATCCAGGAGCAGACGAAATGAACAACTTAGCGCAAGGTGCTCTTAGGGTATTAGAAGGTAAAGAAGAAGCTTTAAATTATGAAGATGGAATAATTGATACCACTATATTTTAATTATTACACCAGCAGTTCCACTGTTGGTTTGCATATTTAATCATTGACATAATCTTAATAATAAAGTGAGGTGTTATTAATGTCTAAAGTATTTGTAACCAGGAAAATACCTGATGCAGGCTTAGATTTATTAAAAGATAAGTACGAAGTAGAAGTATTTTCCAGTACGACTAACCCTACTAAAGAACAATTGATTACAAAAGCACAAGACGCAGACGCCCTGGTACCACTTTTGAGTGATGAAATTGATGAAGAAGTTATTAATAAATGTATTAATTTAAAAATAATAGCCAACTATGCGGTGGGTTATGATAATATTGACCTAAAAGCTGCTAAAGAAAATAATGTGTTTGTTTCAAATACTCCCGGATCCTTAACAGAAACCACAGCTGATATGACCTGGACTTTGCTCATGGCAGCTGCCCGCAGAGTAGTAGAATCCGATAAATATGTTAGGGATTTAAAATATGATGGTTGGGGTCCCGAATTATTATTAGGACAAAAAGTATATGGAAAAACAATCGGTATTATTGGTTTTGGTCGCATAGGAAAAGCTGTAGCCAAAAGAGCAGCTGGTTTTAATATGAAAATATTGTATAATAAAAGAACCCCACTTTCGGATCAAAAAGAAAAAGAATTAAAAGCAAGTTATACTGAACTAACCGATTTATTAAAAAGATCAGACTTTGTCACCATTAATGCTGCTTTAAATGAATCTACTTATCACTTAATTGATAAAAAAGAGTTAGAAATGATGAAATCTAACGCAGTATTAGTAAATACTGGTCGAGGTCCCATAATCAATGAAAAAGTTTTAGCCCAAGCACTGGAAGATAAAGAAATCTTTGCAGCCGGACTTGATGTTTATGAAAAAGAGCCAGAGATTTATCCGAAGTTACTAAAATTAGATAATGTCGTTTTAACTCCTCATACAGGTTCAGCCACTGTTGATGCCAGAAATAAAATGGCTGAAATGGTAGCAGCTAATGTGATAGCTGTATTATCAGGAAATAAGCCTTTAAATCAAGTAGTTTGAAAGGAGAAAATAAATGGAAAAAGCAAAGAAGATTTATGATATATCAATTACTGTTAAAGAAAATATGTTAAGTTTTCCCGGTGATACCTTTACTGAGATAGAAAGAATTAAAGAGATAGAAGATGATGGTTATAATTTAAGTAAAATGAAAGTTAGTGTACATGCAGGTACTCATGCTGATGCCCCTTCTCATTTTATAGAAAATGGTAAATATATTGATGAAATATCATTAGAGCGGTTTATGGGCCGGGCTCAGGTTATTGAAATTAAAAATAAAAAGGTCATTACCAAAGAAGAATTAGAAAATATTGAGATAAAATGTGATAAGGTTTTATTTAAAACTGTTAACAGTAGGTATTTAAAAGAAGAGTCTTTTAATAAGGATTTTGTATATATTAATTACAAGGCTGCAGAGTATTTAGTGGAAAATGGTGTTAAGTTAATTGCAATTGATTATCTTACAGTGGAAAGTCTAGATAGCAAAGATTTTCAAGTTCATAAATTATTATTAGAAAATGAGGTAATTATAATTGAGACGGTAGACTTAGAAACTATAGAGCCGGGTTTTTACAATTTGTTAGCATTTCCTTTAAAATTAAAAGGTTGTGAAGCATCACCAGTTAGAGCTCTTCTAACAAAATAATATTAATATAGTTGTATAAAACTACTAGATTATAAGGTTAATTCTTAAAGGGATTAACCTTTTTTTATTTTGTAAAAATGATATAATGTTATTAAAAGTGATAAATGGGTGAAAATATGAGTAAAATTAAAGTATTAATTTTTGACAAACATAAATTATATAAAGATGCTTTATCTCATATTCTTAAAGATAAAGAAAAGATAAAATCTGTCTTTTCTATATCTCAGTATAAACATGTGTTACCTGTATTAGATAAATTCTCTCCCGATATGGTCTTAATTAATAGTTTTAAAATTGAAAATGAAAAATTAGAACAACTTGTTAAAGGTATAAAAAATAAAAATGATAAAATTAGTATCTTTATTTTAAAAGATGAAGATATTTTATTAGGAAGTAATACAGATCGGTATGTTGATTTAACTATACCTATAACAAAAGATCATAGTTATCTATATAAAATGATTAAAAAATATGTTAATAATAATAAAGAAGATACTTTAGCAGAAAATATAACTAGTTATAAATTTCATAATTTAACAGATAGAGAAATGGATGTTATGAAATTAATTTCGAAGGGGATGTCTAATAAAGATATTTCAAAAGAATTATTAATAACTGAAAGAACTGTTAAAAATCATGTTAGTAAGATCTTAACAAAGTTATCGGTTAACGACAGGACTCAAGCCTTAATTAAATGTTTAAAAAAGGGAATTGTTGAGTTAGAAAGTAATTAAAATCCTCTTATATTTTACAAGTGAAGATTTATTATGATAGAATGAATATGATAATTTATAAAAAGGAGTATTTTATGGATAAGGAAATCGCTACATTTAACAATACAAAAGATATATTAAATCAATATAATATAAGATTAAATAAGAATTTAGGTCAACATTTTATTGTTGATAATAATATTTTAGAACAGATTATCAAAGCTGCAAATCTAAAAGGAGATGAAAATGTAATAGAAATTGGTTCTGGTATCGGGTCATTAACGCAGTTCATTTTAAGAGAATTAGATAACGGAGTAGTATATGGGATAGAAAAAGATAAGCGTTTTATTAAAATATTAAAAGACCTATTTCAAAAGAAGGCAAATTTGGAAATAATTAATAAGGACATCCTTCAAATTAATTGGGAGAATTTTATTAATAATTACAATCTAAAGGAAAAAGAGATAAAAATTATTGCAAATTTACCATATTATATCACAACTCCCATTATTGAAAGCCTCCTTTTTTCTCCTCTCCAGATAAATGAGATGGTATTTATGATGCAAAGAGAAGTTGCTAAAAGATTAGCAGCCTCACCTGGCAATAAAGATTATGGAAGTTTGAGTGTCTTTATCCAATTTCATTATAAAGTAGAAATTCAATTTGAAGTTCCTCCAAAGTCTTTTATACCAAGACCAGAAGTATATTCATCAGTAATTAAACTTACCCCACATGAAGAAACCCCATATCAAGTAAATAATAAAGAATTCTTCTTTAAAGTTGTTAGAGCGATATTTAATTTGAGGAGAAAGAACATAAAAAATGGTTTAACATTATCTCCCCATATAAAATTAGAAAAGGCAATAATTTTAGAGGGCCTAAAGAAAAGTAATATAGACAAAAGGATTAGGGGAGAAAATTTATCTATAGAAAAAATGGTAGAATTAAGTAATAATTTTTGGGACCTAAAACAAGAAAAAGAGTGATAAATATGATTTTTATTAGTCCAACTGAAGGAAAAATGAATATTAAAGAAACTTATAAAAGTATTCTAACTTTCATTAAAAAACAACCTGATAATCAATATAAGTTAATCATTGGTACAGATTCTCATCCAGGGATAGAAGAATCTGTATTTGTTACAGCTATAGTCATATATAGAGTTGGACATGGAGGCAGATATTTCTATCACAAGAAAAAAGTAGAAATGAGAAGCGGTTTTAAAAAGCGTATTTTTCATGAAGTATCAAGAAGTTTAAATGTAGCTAGTAAAATAACAGACTACATTTCCATAGATAGTGCTACATCTTTGTTAGACATCGAAATACATATTGATGTGGGACAAAATGGACCTAGTAGTGAAATTTTAAAGGAAGTTGTGGGGATGGTTGTAGGTAGTGGATATGATGCTTTAATCAAACCTGATTCATATGCGGCTTCTAATGTAGCTGATAGATATACAAAGTAAGTTATAGAACTTGACAGTCACTATATTTTTTTATATAATCCACTAATACAAAGTGCTGTGTTTGTTTAATATAACAAATATGTCAGCTATCAAAAAGAGATCTGGGGGGTTCTCTTATGCCAAAAAACACTTTAAATGAAATCAGGCGGAATATTTCGCAATATATTGGAGAGGAAGTTATAATCAAAGCCGACCGCGGAAGAAGAAGGTCAATTAATAAAGAAGGTATCTTAGATGATACCTATGACAACATTTTTATAGTCAAAATCAAAGAAAGTGAACAAGAAAGACATTTATCATTTTCGTATGCAGATTTATTAACTGATTCAGTAGAATTAAAATTAAAAGATGATCATAAAAGGATAGGGGTTATTTAAGTCTTAATTATAGCCCCTAATAAAAAAATAAAATAATACGGTTATCACATTTGGGGGTGCACTTACTTGTCATTTGATATGATAGTCGGCCTGACTGGTGGTCTTGGTTTATTTATTTATGGTATGAAACAGATGAGTGAAGGCTTACAAAAAACGGCCGGCAAAAGATTAAGACATATTTTAGCCTTTTTAACAAAAAACACATTTTCAGGCGTTCTTGTTGGAACAGGAGTTACTTCTATAATTCAAAGTAGTAGTGCTACCACAGTAATGGTAGTTGGTTTTGTAAATGCAGGATTGATGACATTGTACCAATCAATTGGAGTTATTATGGGTGCCAATATTGGTACCACTGTAACTGCGCAAATAATTTCCTTTGATTTAGGAGATTATGCTTTCCATGCTATAACTATTGGAGCAATTGCTTATCTTTTTGCTAAAAGAAAAAAATACCAATATATTGGACAGGTTATATTAGGATTTGGAATTCTCTTTTTAGGACTTAATATAATGAGTGAAACGATGCATCCTTTAAGAGATTCTCAATATATTGTAGATTTGATGAAAAACTTTGGTACTTATCCAATTTTAGGTGTATTAGCCGGAATGACTATTACGGTCGTTGTGCAGAGCAGTAGTGCTACTTTTGGTATCTTAGTGGGCTTAGTTTCTGTAGGTATTATAGATTTTAGTTCAGGGGTGCCGATTCTTTTAGGTAGTAATATAGGTACTACCGTTACAGCTATCTTATCTGCAATAGGAGCCAGTAAAACAGCAAAAAAATCAGCTGCTGCCCACTTTATATTCAATATTTTAGGTACTTCAATCATGATATTTTTAATATATCTAGTTCCTAATTTTACGGGTAGGCTTCAGAGTCTACTTAGGAATTTTAGTTTTATGACAAATAATACTTTGAGTGCTGAACGGCTATTGGCTAACACCCACACACTATTTAATGTTACTAATACATTAGTATGGATGCCTTTTGTTGGATTTATGGTTAAAGTAGTCAATAAAATTATTCCGGGGGAAGAAGTATCTATTGAAAGAGGCTTAGTTCACCTAGATGAAAGAATGCTTAGTACTCCTCAGGCAGCCTTATCACAGGTTAATATGGAAGTGACAAGGATGCATGGATTAGTACAAGAGATGATTATAGAATCACAACAAGCTATATTAGAAAAAGATACAGAGATTATAAAAAAGATCAAACATAAAGAAGAAATCATCAATGAAATTGAAGAAGAACTATTAGTATTTTTAACTGATATCCCACAGAGTTCTCTTTCTGATGAAGACATTAAAACTTTAGACAGTTATTTTGCGATTGTAGATGATATTGAAAGTATTGGTGATGATGGAAATAGCATTGCTGACCTAGCGGAATATATTATTGATAATGATCTTGAGTTTTCAGAACAGGCGACAAAATCAATTGAAACTGCTTATGATATTGTAATAGATTACTTAGAAGATTCAAGAGAAATAGTCAAAACAGGAGATGAAGAAATAGCAAAAAAACTCTTTGCCGGTGAAGAAAAGATGGATCAAATTTTACTACAATATAGAAATGACCACTTGCAGAGACTAAATAAAGGGGTCTGTATTCCCTCAGCAGGTATAGCTTATCTTGAAGTTTTAGAAGATCTTGAACACATTAGTGATCAATTCGCTGATATTGCATATAGTATAATAGAACGTAAAAAGAAAAAGATTGGCTAAAAATATTTAGAGCCCTGCCGGGCTCTTTTTTTTTATATTAAAAAAGGAGGTATTGAAAATGCCAGAAAAAATTTTGATAGTAGATGATGAGAAAAATATAAGAGATTTATTGAAATTTAACCTTGAAAATGAAGGCTATGAAACTATTGAAGCTAAAGATGGTGAGGAAGCCCTTGAAAAAGTCCAAGAAAATATTGATTTAGTAATATTAGATTTAATGTTACCAGAAATTGATGGTTTAAATGTATGTAAACAAATCAGAAATGATGAAAAAACAGGGGATTTACCTATCATAATGTTAACTGCCAAAAGTGAAGATATTGATAGAATAATTGGCCTTGAATTAGGAGCTGATGACTATGTTACAAAACCTTTTAATACAAGAGAATTAATTGCAAGAATAAAAGCATTACTGAGAAGGATTTCTATGAGTCGAGGTTATGAAAAAGAAGATAAAAAGATAATAAAAGTAAATGATCTCATGATTAATATAAAAAACCATACTGTAAAAGTAAATGATAACGAAATACCAATGACTCCCAAAGAATTTGATTTATTAGTTTTTTTAATTAGGAATGATGACCAAGTGTTTACGAGGGATACATTATTAAGTAAAATTTGGGGATATGAATTTTCAGGTGATACTAGAACTGTTGATGTCCATGTAAGAAGGTTAAGAAAGAAAATAGGAAAAGACTTAATAAAAACAGTGAGAGGAGTGGGATATAAATTTGAAAAAGTGGAATGAATATAGTTTAAGAACTCAGGTAATAATAGTTTTCGGATTAACCCAAATACTCTTATTTAGTTTGATATTTTATTTTATTACATTAAATTATCGAGACTTTTATTTAGATCAGGTTGAAGAAAACCTAAAAAATAATATCAAATTAATTAAAAATGATAATTCTATTAAAAATAATATAGGCAATATTGATCAACTAGATGAAATTATAAAAGAAATTGGTAGTTCTATTGAAACGCGGATTACTATTATTGATATAGATGGGAAAGTATTGGCAGATTCTAGATATAATCCTTATATAATGGAGGATCATAGTAATAGACCAGAAATAAAGGATGTTATAGAAGGTAATGATTATGGATTATCTTCTAGAGAAAGTGCAACATTAAATCAAGATATGTATTATGTAGCTTCATCTCAGAATATAAATGGAGAAAAAGTAGTAATAAGATTAGCTAAATCCCTGGAAAATATTAATCAGATCATTAGAGGAGATATATATAAATATCTTATATTTTTATTAATTTTACTTATTTTAAGCAACTTACTGGTATGGTATTATTCGAAATCAATCATTAAACCGTTAAAAAGAATCAAGAATATGGCAAAAGAGATAGCAACTGGTAAAAGAAATAAAATTGGAGATGTAAAGTATTCAAATAGTGAATTAGGTAGTTTAGTTCAGGAATATAACAGATTAGGACAGGAATTAGATAGTAAAATAGACCGACTTATGGAAGAAAAAAATAAACTTACTGCAATACTTAATAGTATGACTGAAGGTGTTATTGCTACTGATGAAAATAAGAAAATACTTATGATGAATCCGAAAGCCTGTGAAATATTAAATGTTAACTGTGCTAAAATAGAAGGGAAAAATTTCATTAGTGAAATTAGAGATCATAGGTTCGATGAATATTTAAATAAAGTATTAGAAAAAAGAGATAACTATAGTATAGAAATGACCTTTAAAAACCCTGATAAGATTTACTTAGAATGTAATTTTCAAACTATTACCGATCATAAAAAGCAAATAATTGGGGCTGTAATTGTATTAATTGATGTAACAAGATTAAGAAAGTTAGAAGAAATGAGAAAAGATTTTGTAGCAAATGTTTCACATGAATTAAAAACCCCTTTAACTTCTATTAGGGGTTATGCTGATACAATTGTAGAAAATGAAATTGAAGATTATGATACTATAAAAAGATTTGTGGGTATTATAAGTAAAGAAGCTACAAGGTTGAATTTATTAATAAATGATTTATTAGATTTATCAAAATTAGAAGCAGATTACTTCGAATTGAAACCGGAAGAATTGGATAATATATTAGATAAACCGCTTAGAATATTAGAAAATGAAGCAGATAAAAAAGAAATTGAAATTATAAAACAGTTTGAAGATAATCTACCTTTAGTTAAAATGAATAAATCACAAATTGAAAACCTTCTTATAAATTTGATTGATAATGCAATCAAATATAATGAAAGAGGCGGCAAGATATTTATACGCGCCTATAAAAAGAAGGGAAAAGTATATATGGAAATCGAAGATAATGGGATGGGTATTCCCGAAGGAGATCAAGATAGAATTTTCGAAAGATTTTATAGAGTAGATAAAGCCAGATCAAAAGATATGGGTGGAACCGGAATTGGACTATCTATTGTTAAGCATATTATAAAAGGTCACAATAGTGAAATAGAGGTAAAAAGCGTGGAGGGCCAAGGCACTAATTTTAAATTTTATTTGCACATTGCAAGTTGAAAAAATTGTTAACATAAATGTAACATTAAATTAACATTTATTTTATTTATTATTCCATATTGATATGTTAAATTAATAAGTGTGAATTAATAATTTCTATAGCAGAAAGGAGTTCAAATTTAATGTCCTCCAATAAAAAAATTGAAATAAAGAATTTAAATTTCTTTTATGATGATTTTCAAGCACTAACGGATATTAATATGAAAATTAAGGAAAACAAAATAACTGCATTAATTGGTCCCTCTGGCTGTGGTAAATCTACTTTTTTAAGGGTTATAAATCGTATGAATGATTTAATTGACGGTACCACAGTGCAGGGAGAAGTATTGCTAGATGGTAAAAATTTATACAGTTCTGATGTTGATGTGGTTCAACTTAGGAAAAAAGTAGGGATGGTTTTTCAACATCCAAATCCATTTCCCAAATCAATATATGATAATGTAGCTTATGGGCCACGTATTCATGGATTAAAAGATAAGAATGAATTGGATGAACTAGTTGAAAATAGTTTAAAAGGTGCAGCTTTATGGGATGAAGTAAAACATAGATTAGACCAACCTGCTTTAGATTTATCCGGAGGTCAGCAGCAAAGGCTTTGTATTGCAAGAGCTTTAGCTGTTAAACCAGAAGTATTACTTATGGATGAACCAGCCTCAGCCTTAGATCCCGTAGCTACTGCTAAAATTGAAGAATTAATGGCTGAATTAGAAAAAGATTATACAATTGTAATTGTAACTCACAGTATGCAGCAGGCAGCAAGGGTTTCTGATGAAACCGGCTTTTTCTTAATGGGAGAACTGATTGAATACGGTGATACCGGTAAGATTTTTGAAAATCCAGATGATCAAAGAACAGAAGATTATATCACTGGCCGTTTTGGTTAATAAGGAAAGGTGAGATAAAATGCTACGAAAAGGTCTTGATGAAAACATAGAAAAATTAAAAAATGAAATGCTTTTAATGGGTAGTCAGGTTGAAGAAGCAATTGAAAATAGTATTCAGGCATTAAAAGAACAGGATATAGAGTTAGCAGAAGAGGTTATGGAAGAAGATGACCAAATTGATGAATATGAACTTGAATTAGAAGAGATGTGTACCAGATTAATTGCAACTCAACAACCAGTTGCTAAAGACTTAAGAACTATTATTGTAATTTCGAAATTAGCAACTGATTTAGAAAGAATAGGCGACCATGCTTCTAATATTGCCAATATGGTTATAAAAATTGGAGACGAACCACTTATTAAACCTTTAATTGATATTCCCCGCATGACAGATATAGTTACTCGCCGATTAAAGAAGAGTTTAGAAGCGTTTGTTAATCTTGATGTAGAACTAGCACATAAAATTGCTAAAGAAGATGAAGAAGTTGATGTTTTAGACGAACAGATTTTAAGAGAATTACTTACTTTTATGATTGAAGATCCTAAGACAATAAGACAGGCTATGTCTTTAATATTTATTAGTAGATTTTTAGAAAGAATTGGAGACCATGCTACTAATATCTGTGAAAGAGTTATTTATATGGCGACTGGAGATTGGGATGTCTCTTATTAATTAGTCTAACCTTGTTTGGAAGGGAAATGTTTAAGATGCCAAATAAATTATTGATAGTAGATGATGAAAAAAATATTAGGGATCTTATAAAATATAACCTAGAACAAGTTGGCTATGAAATATTAGAAGCTACAAATGGTATAGAAGCGTTAAATATAGTAAATAAAGATGTTGATTTAGTAATACTTGATTTAATGATACCCGAAATAGATGGTCTAGAAGTTTGTAAAAGAATAAGAAGCAAAAAAGCATTAAAAGATATTGGTATTATTATGTTAACTGCCAAAGATGAAGAATTAGATCGAATATTAGGTCTGGAAATTGGAGCCGATGATTATATGACAAAACCATTTAGTATTCGAGAATTAAGATCTCGTATAAAAGCTGTTCTAAGAAGAACTAAAAAAGATTTTAAAGCAAAAGATAACAAAAAATTAGATCAAGAGGAATATATGCTTGGAGATTTAGAGTTTAACATACCGGGATATGAAGTAAAAAAAGCTGGTAAAGATTTGGATTTAACACCAAAAGAATTTGAACTACTTAAATTTATGTTTGTTAATAAAAACAAAGTATTGACTAGAAATATTTTATTAGAAAAAATTTGGGGTTATGAGTATACAGGAGATACAAGAACCGTAGATGTTCACATCCGCAGATTAAGAAAGAAGATTGGGAAGAGATATATAAAAACAATAAGAGGTATGGGATATAAACTTATAAATAGTGGTAAATAAAATATTATAAAATTAATTCTCCTTATTAACAAATTATTA
Source organism: uncultured Halanaerobiales bacterium (assembly GCA_964430875.1). Classification (GTDB taxonomy): domain Bacteria; phylum Bacillota; class Halanaerobiia; order Halanaerobiales; family M55B127; genus M55B127. The sequence continues at coordinate 12,786 of CAYSHP010000028.1, read as the reverse complement.
ACTTATTTGTAAACTTCTATTCATTTGATTGTAACAATTACCTGTTATTATATTATTGAAGTCAACAAAATGAATATAATTTCAAGGAGGAATTAATTAATGAGAAAGAATTTGCTTATCTTGTTATCTGCTTTATTGGTAATGGCGTTATTTTCTGGTGTGGTTGGAGCTCAAAATAATTTAACAATTCAGGGTTCTTCCACTGTACTTCCGATAGCTCAAAGAGTAGCTGAAGTTTATATGCAAAATAATGAAGATGTTAATATTTCTGTTAGAGGTGGCGGTTCTGGTAATGGTATAGCGGCATTGATAGATGGTACAACTGATATAGCTGATGCTTCTAGATTTATTAAACAAAGTGAAGTAGAAAATGCTGTAGAAAATGGTTTTTATCCTGTGCCTCACCGTGTAGCAATGGATGGAATTGCAGTTGTAATAAATCCATCTAATCCAGTTGACTCATTAACTCTAGAAGAGATAAAACAAATATATACTGGTCAAATAACAAACTGGAGTGAATTAGGCGGTAATGATGAAGAAATAGTTATAATTTCAAGAGACTCAAGTTCCGGCACATTCGAAGTTTTTGGAGAGATTGCTCTTGCAGGTGAAAGACTTACACCAAACGCCTTATTACAGGCTTCTAATGGTGCTATTTCAAGTGTAGTTTCAGATACTGATGGTGCAATTGGTTATGTAGGATTAGGATACTTAGATGATACACTTAAAGCTGTTAAAGTAAATGGAGTAGCCCCAAGCAATAGTACTGTTGCAAGTGGTGAATTTCCAATTGCTAGACCACTGTTTATGTTCACTGATGGTTGGCCAGAAGGTTTAACACTTAGATTTATCAACTTTGTATTAAGTCAAGAAGGACAAAAAGTTATAGAGGAACAAGGATTTGTACCTTTATACTAATTTAGAAATATAATAAAACTCTGAAGTGAAAGGGGGGGATATTATATCCTCCCTTAATTTACATATTTTTAGTAATAACTATTTTATTTGGGGGTGTTCATATGGATTGGCGGAAAAAGGAAAAAATAATAAAATACATATTATTATTTTTTGCCTTGTCATCCATCATATTTTTAACAGGTATTGTAATAGTATTATTTAGGGAAGGTTTACCGATTTTTGAAAAAGTAGGTGTGTTAGATTTTATATTTGGTCAAGAATGGTATCCAACTTATGATCCTCCAGCTTATGGAATTTTACCTTTGTTATCAGCTTCCTTATTAGTAACTATAGGTTCGATGGTACTAGCTGTACCAATTGGTTTAGCTTCTTCGATTTATATATCATATATTTTACCTAAAAGATTAAAAACTTTTGTAAAGCCAGCTATTGAATTATTAGCTGGAATTCCGTCTGTCATATACGGTTTATTTGGTATGAAAATATTAGGGCCATTTTTAAAAGACATTTTTGGCTTGCCAACCGGCTTAACAGCTTTGACTGCTTCTATTATGCTCGGTATTATGGCTTTACCGACAATTGTTAGTCTATCTGAAGATGCGATTACCTCAATACCCAAAAGGTATAGAGATGCTTCTTTAGCATTAGGAGGAACCCGCTGGGAGACAATTAGTAAAGTTATTTTACCAACAGCTAGCTCTGGTATAGTAACAGCGGTAATTTTAGGAATGGGTCGTGCTATTGGTGAAACAATGACAGTTTTAATGGTTGCTGGCGGTGCAGCTGCAATGCCTTCTAGTTTTTTAAAACCTGTTAGACCAATGACAGCTACCATAGCGGCTGAAATGGGTGAAGCACCTGTGGGTAGTGAGCATTATCAAGCTTTATTTGGAATTGCAATTATATTATTTATTATAACTTTAACATTTAATGTTATAGCTGATCTTGCTAGTAGGAGATTTAAAAAGAAGGTGAGCGGACAATGAGAGATACTGATATTAATCTTGAGAAAAGACATTCAAAACAAAAATATGTCTTTGCACTTTTGGGTATAACCCTTCTTTTAGTACTATTTATTTTAGGAATTATAATTTACTTTGTATTTGCAAGAGGGATTAGTGTTATTAATTGGGAGTTTTTAACCGCGATGCCCAAAAATGGTATGACTGAAGGTGGAATATTCCCATCAATTGTAGGTACATTTTATTTAGTAATAGGCTCTATTTTATTTGCAACACCTTTGGGTGTTTTTGCAGCGATTTATATGACTGAATATGCTAATGAGGGTAAGATTATTACAACTATTAGAATAGGAGTAAATAATTTAGCAGGAGTTCCTTCAGTCGTATTCGGCCTTTTTGGTCTAGGTATATTTGTTAAATTTTTAGGATTTGGAGTTTCGATATTATCTGGTTCTTTAACATTAGCAATAGTAATTTTACCCACAATTATTAGAGCTTCTGAGGAAGCATTAATGGCAGTACCTGATGAATATAGACATGCCTCTTTAGCGATGGGGGCAACTAACTGGCAGACAATAAAAAATGTAGTATTACCATCAGCAATGCCTGGTATATTAACAGGTGTAATTTTAGGAATTGGTAGAGTAGCAGGCGAAACGGCTCCAATTATATTTACAGCTGCTACATATTTCCAAATGCGGTTACCTGATTCGGTTTTTGATGAGGTTATGGCCTTGCCTTATAATATTTATGCTTTAGTGACAGCTGGAACATTCCCCTCAAAACAGATACCGATTGCATATGGATCAGCGGTAGTATTATTATCTTTAGTATTGTTAATTAATTTAATTGCTATTTTATTGAGATTGAAGTTCAGTAGAAATCAAGAATAATTTGGATAAAAAAAGAAATTGATTATAAAAAGGCATTATAACCTTTTTATAATCAATTTTTGTATTTAGATAGTATTATTTTCAAAAATAATTTTTTATTTCTATCTTATAGGTTAAAAGAAGTAAAACCTTTACTCTTTAACTTTTGAATATAATAGTTTATATCTTCTGGGATATACATATAAAGAAATTCCATCTTTCCTTCTATTTCTACATCTTTAAGGCCGGCTGGAATCATTACCGATTCTCCTTCTTTTAAAGGTTCTACATCATTATTGCCATATTTGATTAAACCATTATCTTCAATACAAGTAATTAAAGCAAAATCATCATGATCTAATTTAAAAGAGTTTTTGACTGTAACCTTTTCTGAAACAAAATAATTTGAGATATTTAAGACCTTCCTCTTATAATCTGTGGTTTCTTTTTTATAAATAGATTCATATCTTTCTACACTAGCCTCTAAATCAACTGCTTTAATGCCGTTCTCTAGATGTAATTCGCGGGAATCACCATCTTCATTCACTCTATCCCAGTCATATAAGCGGAAGGTTGTATTGGAATTTTGCTGGATCTCAACTAACATTATACCACCGCCAATGGCATGAACAGTTCCAGCTGGCATATAAAAGAAATCCCCTCGCTGGACATTAATAGGATTTAAATAATTTTGTAGTTTACCTTTTTCAATTACTTCTCTAAGGTGGTTTTTACCTTTTATATCATTTAGCCCTATATATAATTTAGCTTCTTTAGTTGCATTTAATACATACCACATTTCTGTCTTGCCCTTACCATTTTCCAATTGTTTAGCCAATTTATTATCAGGATGGACCTGAACAGAGAGTTTTTTAGAAGCATCAATTATTTTTAAAAGAAGTGGAAACTTAGAATTAGCATTGTAATTTTCACCTAAAAGTTCTTTGGGATACTCTTTAATCAGTTCAGTTAACTTCTTATTTTTATAATGTCCATTGCTTACTTCACTAACACTATCATCATGAGTTGATATTTCCCAGCTTTCACCTACATTATCTTGCTTAATCTCTCTATTTAGGTAAGTTTTTAAGCGATTTCCTCCCCATATTTTATTTTTATAAATTGGAAAAAATTTTAAAGGATAAAGTTCCATTAAATTTCAACTCCCTTCTTTAATTATTGAAAGTATTAATAAAATAAATTTATTAAATGTTTATTAAAACTTAATAAACTTTATATTAAAATAAATATTATTCAATAAAACACTTTGCAGTTAGTTTAAAAATATGATAGAATATTAAAAGTAGTAGGAGGTAATGTTAAAAAATGATCAAGAAATTTTCGAAGTACTACATAAACCATTGGAAATTATTTTTAGTAGATATTGTTTGTGCCTTTCTAATGTCAGGTATTGATTTACTTTATCCTGTCATTGTGCAAAGGCTACTTGATAATTATTTTCCCAATAAGAATGCAACAATGATTATCAGAATGTTGGTTATATTATTTATTTTATATGTTTTTCGATTAATTTTCCAGTATATTGTTCATTATTGGGGACATGTTGTTGGTATTCGTATGGAAACCGACATGAGAAAAGAACTTTTTAATCATTTACAGAAACTTTCTTTTAAATTTTATGATAATACTAAAGTTGGTTACTTGATGTCACGAATTGTAAATGATTTAAATAATATTTCAGAATTAGCCCATCATGGTCCAGAAGATATATTCATTTCTACAGTAATGATTTTAGGTTCTTTTATTATTCTATTATTTATGAAATGGCAGTTAGCTTTATTTACCTTTGCTCTTTTGCCTATAATGTTTTATTTTTCACTGATTTTAGGTAAAAAGATGTATAGGTCTTTTAAAGATATTAGAGAAAAAGTAGCTGAAGTTAATTCACTTGTAGAAGACAGCCTCAGTGGCATTAGAGTAGTAAAATCTTTTACAAATGAAAGACTAGAAGAAGATAAATTCGATTACGGAAACCAAAATTATAGAAAATCCCGTGAAGTAGCAATGAAAAACATGGCTCAGTTTCATTCTGGAATGAATTTTTTTATAAATTTGATCAGATTTTTTACATTAGGTGCTGGTGCTTACTTTTTATTTACTGATACTTTATCAACTGGAGAATTAGTTGCGTTTTTATTTTATGTAAATATGTTTATGAACCCTATTCGCAGATTGGTTAATTTTAACCAGCAGTTCCAGAAAGGGATGGCCGGATTCAATAGGTTTTTAGAACTTTTAGCAATTAAACCAGAAATTGAAGATAAATCAAATGCTGTCCAGTTAAAAGATGTAAATGGTGAAATAAATTATGATAATGTAACATTTGGTTACGATAATCATTCTAAAGTTTTAAAAAATATTAATTTAGACATTAGTCCCGGTGAAACGGTTGCTTTTGTAGGCCCATCTGGTGTCGGAAAAACTACATTATGTAATTTACTTCCTCGTTTTTATGAGATTGATAGTGGGAAAATTACTATAGATGATACAAGTATTCAAGATATAAAATTGGAATCTTTACGAGAAAATATTGGCATAGTTCAGCAGGAAGTATTTCTTTTTAATGGAAATATAAAAGACAATATCTCCTATGGTAATTCACAAGCTTCTGATGAACAAATTAAAGAAGCTGCTATAAAAGCAAATGCTCACCAATTTATAATGAATCTTAGTGATGGCTATACCACCAAAATTGGTGAACGTGGTGTAAAACTATCAGGTGGACAAAAACAAAGAATTTCAATAGCAAGATCATTTTTAAAAAATCCACCGATCCTAATTTTAGATGAAGCCACATCTTCTTTAGATAATGAAAGCGAAAAAATTATTCAAGCTTCTTTAGATCGATTATCAGTAGATCGCACAACATTAGTAATAGCACATAGACTATCTACAGTTAAGAATGCTGATAAAATTATTGTTTTAACAGAAGATGGTATTGTAGAAAAAGGTACACATCGAGAACTAATAAATAAAGAGGGTGGAGTCTATAATAGACTTTATAAAACCCAATTTATTAATGCTGATGAGGACATGTATTTTGAATAACTAGATAGTATCTAAAAATAACTTTACTACTATTGCTAAAGACATGGTTACAAATATTGGTTTAATGATTTTACCGCCATGTTTAATAGCCATTCTAGTACCTAAAAAGGCACCTAATATCATAGAAAGTGCCATTGGGATACCTATGGCATAGACAATTCTACCGTAGTAAGCAAAAAGGACTAATGAGGTTATATTACTGGTAAAATTTAAAATTCTCGCGTTTGCGGTTCCAATAGTAAAGTCAAATTTAAAAAAACGGATAAAGGCATAAAGTAAAATAGAACCTGTTCCAGGTCCAAAAAAGCCGTCATAAAAGCCGATAGTAAAACCGACTATACAGCCAATTATTATGGTCTTTTTATTGACACCTTCGAATTCGTTTTCTGTACCAACATTTTTATTAAATAAGGTATTTAAGGCTACAAAGATTAATAGGACTAAAATAATAATTCTTAAATATTCTTCATTGATTTGAAGCACAGTTCGGACACCTAATACAGCCCCTAAAAAACTAAAAGGTAGAATGTATTTAATTAATGGAATGTGAATCTTTTTAGAATTTAAAAATGTTAAAGTACTAGTAAAAGAAGCATTTGTAGCAGAAAACTTATTAGTTCCCAAGGTTAGATGGGGAGGTAGACCAGCAGCCATTAAGGCGGGTACGGTTAAAATCCCACCCCCACCAGCTATGGAATCTAAAAAAGCGGCTGCAAAACCGACTATACATAAAAGTGCAATTGTTGTTATTGACAAGATAATCACCTATTTCATTTGTTATATTCATTGCTTATTACTATTCAAGATTTGAAGGCTAAATCCTTTTTAATATTTGGAGTTGATTACATATGGATAGATACAGTCAAGGGAAGAAGATTTCATATATAACGATATTTGGTAATATTTTTCTTGCCTTATTAAAGATTATTATAGGTACTTTGGTAGCCAGTTCTGCTTTAATAGCAGATGGTTTTCATTCCGTATCTGATGTGGCTTCTACACTTGCTGTTTTAATAGCAATTTATGTATCGAGTAAACCACCTGATGAAGAACATCAATATGGTCATGGACAGGCAGAATCGATTGCAGCTAAAATATTAGGTATACTCCTTTTACTAACCGGACTTGTGTTAGGCTATAATATAATTAAACAAATAATAAATCAAAACTTTGGGATACCCGGTATATATGGCTTGTGGGCTGCTATAGCTTCTATAATAATAAAAGAAATTATGTTTAGATATACTTATAAAGTTGGTCAAAAAACAAATAATCAAGCCTTAATAGCAGATGCCTGGCATCACCGCAGTGATGCGATTTCATCTGTAGCTGCTGCAATTGGTATTTTAGGAGCTAATATGGGGCTGCCAATATTAGACCCTATTGCTGGGATTATTGTAGCAATTTTAATTATTAGAGTCGGCTGGAATATTATTGTAGATGCCGTGAACGCTTTGATGGTCAAAGCACCTCCTAAAGAAGACAGTGAGGAGATAAGAGAAACCGTTAATAAAATAGCAGGTGTAAAAGATATAAAGGAATTAAGGGCTCATTACAGTGGAGTTGATCTTTATGTCGATTTAAGGATTGTTGTTGATGGTAATTTAACAGTTAAAGAAGGTCATGATATTTCAGTAGATGTGAGAAATAGATTACTTAAAGAATGTGAACAAGTTAAAGAAGTTATTGTACATATACATCCTGGTTAATTTAATTTTAGATATATTAATTATAAAAATGATTTAAGATATGTAAAGGAGGATAAAGATGGATAAGAAATTATATCGATCGAGAAAAGATCAAATTATTGGTGGTGTTTGTGGTGGTATAGCAGAGTATTTTGGAATTGACTCAACCCTTGTAAGGCTTGCTTTTGTACTTTTTGCTTTGATTGAGGGTGCAGGTATTATAGCTTATATAATTGCCTGGATAATAGTTCCAGAAAGACCTCAGGGCGTTAATAAAAGTGAGGAAGAGGTATATGATGTAGAAATTGATAAAGAGGATGAAGAAGGAGAATATAAAGCCTCTTCAGAAGAACCGAAAGAAGAAAAAAAAAGTAAAGAACAGCGAAAAAGAGTCTTAGGTTTAATCCTGGTTGCCTTGGGTATTTTCTTTATTATTGACAACTGGATTCCGGGTTTTTACTGGAGAAGATTTTGGCCTGTAATCCTTATTGTACTTGGTGTGGTTTTAATTTATAGGGAGGTCAAAGAAAGATGAGCAAGCAAAGTAATAATCGCTCAGGTTATATAATAGGTTTAATTCTGATAGGAATAGGCCTCCTTTTTCTTTTAAATACCTTAGGAATTGCTACCTTTCAAGTGTGGTACTTTCTCTTTAAATTTTGGCCTGTAATATTAATTTTAGTAGGTTTAAATATAATATTAAAAAAGACTGCTTTATGGTGGATAGTTCCAATTTTAATTTTTGTAATATTTATTGGTGCAGTCGTAATGCCGGATTCTTTTTTAAGAAGAATTGATTCACCAAGACTATATTTTGACTTTGGTGAAAAAGAATATTCGGGTTCATACCAAGAAGATAGAGAATTTGATAGTAATATTGAGAAGTTAGATGTAGAATTTAAATATGGAGCAAACCGTTTAAATGTTAGTAAAATAAACAATGAGGATTATTTATATGATATTGGTCTAGACTATAGAGGAGAAAGTCCCAAAGTTTATTATAATAGAGATAATAGTCGTGCTGAACTTTCAATCGAACAGGCTAAAAAAGTCAATATTGGTACTGATGGTTCTGAAACCTGGAATGTAAATTTAACAGATAAAGTACCTATTGATATCAATGTAAGTGCAGGAGCTGGGGATCTTTGGATGGATTTAGAAGAACTTAAAGTTTCTAATTTAAATATTGATGCTGGCCTGGGTCAGATCAGGATTAGGTATCCAGATTATGATAATGAAACAAAGATTTCAGCTGGAGCCGGTAATATCAAATTAATTGTTCCATCCCAGACTGCTCTTAGAATTGAAACTTCTACTGTAATAAATAATAATAATTTTGAAGAAAGTGGATTAATTCAACTATACGAAGATGTTTATCAATCAAAAAATTATGGTGAGGCAGAAAATAGAATAAAAATAAAAATTTCTACCTCAGCAGGTAATATTAATATTGAATATAATTAGATAATTTAACTGAAAGATAGGCGGCTAATGATATTTTTATTAGGTCGCCTATTATAAATGGGGTAACACCCATTGTTAAAGCTTTAATAAAGTCAACTTGAACTACATACATTAAGCGGGTTGTACCTAATAAATATATAACAACTAAGCCTAAAAACATATATATGAGTTTTGAAATAAAACTATCTTTACTCATCCCTGCAATATAACCTGCAGCTATAAAACCTAATACATAACCTCCAGTAGGACCAAATAAGATTCCAAACCCACCTGCTCCCCCTGCAAATACGGGTAAACCGATAGCTCCAATCAATACATAGATTAATTGTGAGAAAAATCCATATTTTTTACCTAAAAGTCCACCGGCCATAAATGTAAAGAACATTTGTAATGTTATCGGTACTGGACTTATTGGTAAGGGAATATAAATATAGGCCCCAATAGCGGTTAAGGCTGCAAATAATCCTGTTAGAATTAAGTACTTAGTTTTAAAAGTATTTTCCATATTAGTATCACTCCTTATTGATTTAAAGACCGTCATAATTATAACAATAAAAATAATGTAATGCAATATTTTTGTTTTAGGAAGGATATTTAATATAAATAATGAAGTTATATAAATGGATGTATAAAATATTGGAGGTGATGGTAAGTCTCTAATTCTATTTAAGGGGGTAAATAATGAAAGGTAAAATGCATGCCGTGTTTAAAGAAAAACCAGAGTATGGAGCGGTATATAAGGAAGTAGAAATACCAGATATAGGAGAAGAGCAGGTTTTAATAAAAGTAGAGAGTACCTCAATTTGTGGTACAGATTATCATATATATATTTGGAACAAATGGGCCCAAGAAAACATAAAACCACCCCAGATTATGGGCCATGAAGTAGCCGGGGAAGTAGTTGAAGTAGGTTCCAGAGTAGAGAAAGTAAAAAAAGGAGATTTTGTTTCGAGCGAAACTCATATTCCATGTGGCCACTGTTATCAATGTCAGACCGGTCAACAACATATTTGTCAAAACATGAAGATATTTGGTGTACACCAGGATGGAGTATTTGCAGAATATGCTGTTTTGGAAGAAGTCGATGTTTGGAAAAATGATCCAAGTATTCCTAAAGACTTTGCCTCAATTCAGGAACCTCTTGGCAATGCCATTGATACTATTTTGCCTGGTAATGTAGCTGGTAAAGATGTATTAATTACTGGTGCAGGCCCGGTGGGACTTATTTCAGTTGCTGTTGCAAGAGCATTTGGAGCAACAAACATTTTAGTTAGTGAGCCTAATGAATATCGAAGAAAACTCTCCTTAGAAATGGGAGCAGATCATGTAATAAATCCTATCGAAACTAATCTTTTAACAGCAGTTGATGATATTTTTGGTGAAAAAGGTGTAGACTTTACAGCTGAAATGTCTGGTCATCCAGATGCAATCAGAGATGGAATCAAAGCTGTCACAGGTGGTGGCATTGTTTCTTTATTAGGACTACCTGATGATAAGGTTAAGTTAGATTTAACCAATGATATTATTTTTAAAAACATAAAGGTAGTTGGAGTAACCGGTAGAAAAATGTTTAGTACCTGGCATATAGCTAGTAATTTGGTGAAAGGAGAAAGAATTGACCTTTCTCCGGTAATAACTCATGAGTTTCCTTTAAAAGATTTTGAAAAGGGTATGAAGCTAATGGAAGAAGGCAATTGTGGTAAGATAATTTTAAAACCTTAGGGGGTTTTAACAGATGAATAAAGATTTTCAAGATTTTATGGATAAAGAACTAGAAGAATTAAAAGATGAGGGCTTATATAATACAATTAGAACCTTAGAAGGTCCTCAGGGTGCCTGGGTTGAAATGGAAGGCAAAGAAGTCTTGAATTTCAGTTCTAATAACTATCTAGGTTTAGCTAATCATCCTGATACAGTCCAGGCTGCTAAAAAAGCTTTAATGAACTATGGAGTAGGTCCCGGTGCAGTTAGAACAATAGCTGGTACAATGGAATTACACAATAAATTAGAAGAAAAATTAGCTGATTTTAAAAAAGTAGAAGCTGCTTTAACCTTTCAATCCGGTTATAATTCTAACTTATCAGTTATCCCCGCAATTGTTGGTAAAGGGGATGTAATTTATAGTGATGAATTAAACCATGCCAGTATAATTGATGCCTGTAGATTATCGGGAGCTAAAGTTAAGGTTTATAAACATGGTGATATGAACTCTTTAGAAGAAATACTAAAAGAAGACCGTGATGGTAAAGGACTAATCGTTACAGACGGTGTATTTAGTATGGATGGAGATGTTGCTAAATTACCAGAAATAGTAGAGCTGGCTAAAAAATATAATGCTATTACCATGGTTGATGATGCCCACGGTGAAGGAGTATTGGGTACTCACGGTCGCGGTATAGTTGATCACTTTAATTTACACAATGAAGTGGATATAGAAGTCGGTACTTTTTCTAAAGCAATCGGAACTGTGGGAGGATGTGCAGCCGGTAGTGCAAAAATGGTAGAGTACTTAAAACAAAAAGCTAGACCATTTTTATTTAGTTCTGCGGTAACTCCACCTGATGTGGCAGCCACCTTAAAATCGATTGAAATTTTAGAAGAAGACGACTCACTTGTTAAAAAATTATGGGATAATGGAGATTACTTTAAAGAAAACATGAAAGAGATTGGCTTTAATGTTGGTAACAGCCAGACTCCCATAACACCAGTAATGTTAGGGAAAGCAAAAATTGCTTCTGAATTCTCCAAAAAATTATTTGAAGAGAGTGTTTTTGCTCAGTCAATTGGTTTCCCAACTGTACCTAAAGGAAAAGCTAGAATCAGAGTTATGATTTCTGCTACTCATAGTAGAGATGACCTTGATTTTGCTTTAGATAAATTTAAAAAAGTTGGCAAAGAATTAGATATTATTAAATAAGGATAATTTATATACAATAAGATATATAATTTATTATTTAACTACTAGGCACAGGATTTTTTATCCTGTGCTTTATTTTAATTTGGAGGTGATTATTATGAAGTATATAGTAATTATAACAGGTTTAATTATGGTTTTAATAATTAGTTTTTCATTAACTGCCAATGCCCATAAACCGGTCAATGTTAATTTTCCTGCTACCAAAGAAGCCCCTATATTAATCAAAGACCATCAAATTTCCTGGGCTGCTTATACTGAACTTTCTAAACCAAATGAAGTTGATTATTATAAGTTTACAGCAAATGAAAACGAAGAAATTTATGCAAACATGTTAATCCCTAAAATTGAAAGATTAAAAGATTATACACCAACTATAGCATTGATAGGACCGGGTTTACCAAAAGAATATGAAACAAAAAATGTTAAACTTAAAGTGGATAATAAGGAAGGGGTAATTATAAAAAGATATACCCTAAACACCACTGAGGTATTTTTTGAACCTTTCACCCAGACTAGTTATTATGTAAGGCAAACCCTACTTAAAAAAGCTCCACAAACTGGTACTTATTATTTAGCTGTCTTTGATGAAAATAAAGAAAAGGGTAAATATGTATTTGCTATTGGACGTAAAGAACAGTGGGAATCTTTTGAGCTTGTAAAAATGCCAAAAATTTGGTGGGACACAAGAATGTTTATGGAAAAAGAAAAATCGACATATGCTATTACAATTGGTTTGGGAGTTGTAGGTCTTTATTTAGTAAGTACCTTATTTAAATAATTTTGTAATGAATCTGAATTTAACATGAAAAATATGTTGATAGTTGATATAATTAAATAATAGATGGTTCTCCCACAAAAAGGTTGTTTGTAGTTCAAGATCAATAATTTAAGACAAA
>CAYSHP010000027.1:0-30577 GCA_964430875.1 uncultured Halanaerobiales bacterium | reverse complement strand
ACAGCCAGAATGAGGGTTGATAAAAAAGCTTTGAAAAATTATAATTTAAAATTTTAAATTAATAAACAAATTTTTTAATAAGGTGCTAGAAATTAGCATCTATTTTTTTTGTAAAAAATGATAAAAAACTTTACTTTTGAGTTAGGATGAAATATAATAAAATTAAATAAATTAATAGCATAATTAATAATATTACATAATATGCATTATATATTGATAAATATTAATTAATATATTAAAAAAAGAATAGGGAGATTATGAATGGGTAAAATAAAAAACGCATTAGATACATATAGAGGACTAAATAGAAATATATATATTATCTTTATAGCACAGGTTATTAATTCCATGGGGGCTTTTGTGGCACCTTTTTTAACTATGTTTTTAACACAAAAACTTGGGTTATCTGCTTCTGCAGCTGGTACTTATGTTACTTTAGCAGCAGTTGCAAATGTCCCTGGTATGTTTACGGGAGCCAAATTAGCTGATAAATTTGGACGAAAAAAATTATACATAACTTCTTCACTTCTCATGGCTTCTATGCTTATACCACCTGCTTTTTTAGGTGAAAGTAAAGCAGTTATATATTTTTTGATTGCGATGTCTTTTTTTAATGGCGCTGTTAATCCTTGTTTTACAGCTATGATTTCTGATTTAACCAGTGGAAAAGAAAGAAAAAAGGCATATTCCCTTCAATATTTGGGTTGGAATACTGGGTATGCAGTAGGACCTATGATAGCTGGGTTTTTATTTAATAATTATCTCCCACTTTTGTTTTTAGGTGATGCAGCGACTGCTTTTATTGCGATTACCTTAATAGCTATTTATGTACCAGAAACTAAAGAATTAGCAGAAAAAATTCCTGATGAAGAACTACCTGAACTGGAAAGATCAGAAAAAGGTTCTTTATTTCGAGTGTTATTAAAAAGACCGAGTATCATCGTATTTGCCTTTATAATGTTTTTTTATAGGATAGTTTATGCGCAAGGATCATTTGCCCTACCTATCCAGTTAAATGAGATATTTGCTACAAGAGGGCCTTCAATTTATGGAATGAATATGAGCTTCAATGCATTTATAGTAGTAATATTCACTATATTTGTTACAGGGTTAACTTTAAAATTTAAACCGATATTTAATATAATTATGGGTGGTATTTTATTTGCGATAGGTTTTGGGATGATTAGATTTGTAAATTCATTTCCTATTCTTTTAATTTCTACTTTTATTTGGACTATTGGTGAGATTTTAGAAGCAACTAATATTAATGTTTATATTGCTGCTCATGCCCCTGTGAGTCACCGGGCTCGTTTTAACTCTATATTTATGTTTATTTCTGGAGCTGGCTATGCCATTGCCCCACAACTAGGTGGTATTTTTATTGATAACTTTCCAGTTAGAAATATTTGGACCACCAGCTTTTTTGTCATGTTAGGAGCACTTTTGGCTTTAATAATATTTCACAACTTTAAAGAAGGTAACTTTTCTAAAAAATCCGTAAGAAAGAATAATGAAGGTTAATTATTAACAGAAAAAGAATCTTCAAAATAATATAATATATATATGAAAATAAAGAAAGCTATCATAGATCGAAGGAGGGTTATAATGGTTTATGAAAAGAAGTCTAAAATAAGTTGTGAAGAAGTTTTTAATAAAGCAGATAATTTTTTTGAACAAGAACTAGGACTCAAAAGAGATAAAGAAGAAGATTGTTCTAGTTATACAGGTGGAGGAGGACATGTGAAGATAAGTTGTTGTAAAGAAGATAATAAATCTGTTGTTGAAATAGAAACCAGAGAATGGGATAGAATGGTCAAAAAGTTTTTAAAAAAGATATAAATAATAAGAGGATGAGGTAATATTACCTCATCCTTTTTTTTAATTAGTTTCAGTGGCTTTTGGATCTAAGGCATCTCTTAATCCATCACCAAGTAAATTATAACTTAAAACTGCAAAGAATATCATAAAACCGGGTATTAAAAGCCAGGGAAATCTAGTTATTTTTGTAACGTTTTGAGCCGCTGTTAACATATTACCCCAACTGGCATTGGGTTCTTGGATCCCTAATCCTAAAAAACTTAAACCTGATTCCATAATAATATAACCCGGAATTGAAACTGTAGCCCTTACTATTACATAGGTAGTAGTAACAGGTAAGACATGTTTTTGGATAATACGGGGATCTTTAGCACCGATTGCCTCTGCTGCTAATACATAATCTTCATTACGAATAGATAATACCATACCGCGAATTACACGAGCCATACCTGCCCAACCTCTAAAAGATAGAATTGAAATAATTAAAAAGAAACGTACAGTTGAGGAGATATCGATCGGTAAAACAGCTGCCAAAGCTAGTAATAGATAAAAGGATGGTATAGACATAATAACTTCTGCAAACCTCATTAAGATATTATCAACCCATCCTCCATAATAACCTGCAATTCCTCCTACAATCAATCCAATGATTGTAGTAATAAAAATGGCAACAAAACCAATAAACATTGAAACTCTTCCTCCAAATAATATGCGGGTAAAGAGATCACGTCCATAATTATCAGAACCTAACAAGAATAGATGAGCTGGTTCATCAACTCCAAACAGATGTAGATCGGTTTTGAATAGATTTAATAATTCATATTCCTGCCCTCGATGGAAAAGTTTTATAGGATATTTTTTATCTTCTATTACTTCATAGTCAGCCCAACCCACAGATTCAGTTCTATATACATAGGGCCAACTTAAACCATCCTCATCAGTAAAATGTACTTTAGTGGGAGGGTGGAAAAAATGCTTTTTAAAACTTTTATAAGGATTATATGGGGATAAAAAGCCGGCAAAGATTACTATTAAATAAAGAACTATAATTATTGTGCCGCCAATAACGGCCATTTTATGGCGCCTCATTCTTTTCCAGGTTTCATTCCAAAATTCATATTCATTATTATTGCCTGATTTTAAATTTCTGGGTTTTTGATTTATTTTATCCATTTTTACCCTCCTTAACTATATCTTATACGTGGATCGCTGACTGCTAATAAGACATCTGCAATTAAATTACCAATGATAAGTAAGACACTTCCGATCATTAGACCTGCCATCGCAAGATAAAGGTCTTTTGAACGGACAGCAGTTAACATCATTTTACCCAGGCCCGGCCAACCAGTGACTGTTTCTGTTAAGGCTGCCCCACTGAGAAGCATACTAATTTGAAAACCGAAAATTGTAATCATTGGATTAATTGCATTTCGGAAGGCGTGTTTATAGACAACTTTTCTATTTTTTAAACCTTTCGCCTTAGCTGTACGTATATAATCTGATCTCATCGCTTCAATCATCTGACCCCTCATAATACGGGTTAAAGTTGCCATACTGGCAGTACCTAAAACAACAGCTGGGACCAGTAAATGTTTTAATATATCTATAATTTTACCCATAGGTGACATAAAATCATGCATAATACTTGTCATCCCGTTTATGGGCAAAGGAACATTAAATTTTACTATTAAAAATAAAAGTAAAAGTGCAAAAAAGAAATTTGGTATTGATAAACCTACAAAAGCTAAACTTGTAAAAATGTTGTCGCCGATTGTATATTTATGTGTGGCTGAATAAATACCAATGGGAATGGAAAAACCCCAAGCTATAAACATTGCCGCCACAGATAAGATCATTGTATTTACAACCCGTGTTTTTATCACATGAATTACAGGTACTTGATAAGTAAATGACTCACCAAAATTTCCCTGTATGATCTGCCATAACCAGTGAAAATATTGTTCTGGAACACTTTTGTCTAATCCATACTGTCTTTTCATAGTTTCAATGAGTTCTTCCGATACATCCGGATTCAGTTTCATAGTATCTAAATAACTACCAGGAGATAACTGCATTATAAAAAAGGAGAGTAGAGATATTGCCAAAAGTAAAGGTATTGCTTGTAAAAGTCTTCTTAAAATATAGGTACGCATTAATTAGGTACTCCTTTCATAAAAAAAATATAATAACTTGAAGAGAGAAAGGGGATATCCCCTTTCTCTCAACTTTAATTTAAATTGTTAGATATTGTTATTCAGTAATGTAATGTTCGTAAATATTCCACCACATTTCTCCATAAGCAGTTGGTTCAGTGTTTTTAAGTGTGTTTCTAACTGCATACAGAGCATTTGGGGTAACAGTATATATAACAGGGACTCTTTCAGCTATAATTTCCTGGAATTCATTGTAATATTTAACTCTTTCTTCTATCTCAGTTGCACTAGCTCCTTTTTCAAATAGTTCGTCAATGCGAGCTTCCCATTCTGTAGCAGGTTCTTCTTGTTGAGGATTCCACATGTGTAAGTGTCCATGGGAAGGCCATACATTGGCACCACTATGTGGTTCTACTCCACCAGTTAGACCAATAATGATAGTATCATAGTTCCATTCGCTCATTAATTGATTAACTAATTTATTAAATTCAATAGGAGTAGAATTAATCTTCATACCTAATTCCCTTAACTCAGTGGCAATAATATTTAATATAGCTTCTCTTTGAGTATTTCCAGAGTTTGTTACCATATTAAACTCTACTCTTCTACCATCCTTATCTACTAGATTACCATTGTCGTCCCAAGAAAATCCTCCAGCTTCAAGTTCTTCTCTAGCTTTTTCTAAGTTGTAAGGATACTTCTTAACATCTTCATTTAGATAAACTTTATTTGGTTCACTGACTGGACTCCACTGTTTGGAACCATAACCAGCTAAAGCTTGGTCTATCATAGTATCTTTATCCATAGAATAAGCAACCGCTCTTCTGAAATGAAGATTTGTAAACCAATCATATTTCCAAGGTTGTTCTTCTAATTTAGGATTTCGTGGGTTCATATTAAATACTAAGAAATTAGTACCAAAGGTAGGTCCACCATTTACCATATGGTAGTTGCCTTCTTCGGCATTTTCTTTAAAACGTTCGAAATCAATACCTCTAACTCCAAGGGCATGAGTTTGTCCTTTTTCAAACATTAAAGCTTGAGTTTCTTGACTTTCTGCAATAACTCTTACCCATCTAATAATATAGGGAAGAGGTTTACCCTGTGGATCTCTTCTCCAATGGAAGGAGTTTCTAAGCATTACAACTCTTTCACCAGGTCTGTATTCACCAATAGTAAACGGTCCGGTACCTACAATTTCAGGAGGTTTAGTATCTATACCCCACATATCATTAAAGTTACCTGCCTGCCAGGCATCATAGAGTTTATGTTTTGGAATGATAAATGTGGTCATATTATTTAAGAAGGGCGCAAATGGTTTAGGAATTTCAATTTCTACTGTATATTTATCTACTTTTCTGTATTCTGGGAATTCTCCATCAACCATCATAACGTCTCTAGTACTGGTTGGAACATCTTCGTCTTTTACAACATCAAATGTAAATATCACATCATCAGCAGTAAATTCAACGCCATCACTCCATTGAACACCTCTTCTTAAATAAAATGTATAAAGTGTACCATCTTTACTAATTTCCCAATCTCTAGCAAGTTCAGGAATAAATTCAGTAGTAACTCCATGTCTTGAAACAAGGCCTTCAAAAACATAATCTTCTATGATATCTGTAGAAGAAGTTTCTTGAGCAGTAATGACATTAAATGTTTTAGGGTCACCTAATAAAGTTGAAACAAGGGTTCCCCCGTGTTCACCCTGTGGTCTTTCTGAAACCCAAGGATCTTTAAGTTCAACATCTTGGGCTGTAACTGCGATTGTTAAAGAAAATAAAAAGACAAATATTAAAGTCAAAACAGTTAATTTTTTCATTAAAAAAATTCCTCCTCGATTATTAAACTACTTTTTTAATATTAATGTTTAAAAATTATCCATACTTAAATTATTAATATTTATCTATAACCTCCTTTCAAAACTTTTTCCATTATTTTAAAATAAA
This sequence comes from uncultured Halanaerobiales bacterium, assembly GCA_964430875.1. Lineage (GTDB taxonomy): Bacteria > Bacillota > Halanaerobiia > Halanaerobiales > M55B127 > M55B127. Next base: position 24,654 of record CAYSHP010000027.1, on the reverse strand, counting down.
AAAATAATTTAGTATATATATAATACAGTAAAAAGGTTAACATTCCTGCTGTTTGTTAAAAAGTAATGATTTCCATTATTAGGGAGATAAATATAATATTTACAGGTTGAGATTAACAATATTTATTTGATTATAATTTTGAAGAATATAAGTAAAATTTATAATTAATTATCTTAATATATTAATTAAAAAAATTATTTATAAATTTTTATCATTTCACTTGACAAAGCCCGGGATTTTTGTTTATAATAATAGTGCATTAGTTAAGTAATGCACTAAAACACTATATATTATTAAAGGAGCTGAGACAAATGAATAAAAAAATGGTTTTTATTGTTGGGTTTTTAATTATGATGTTATTTAGTTCAAGTATTATATATGCGGAAACTGGGATCGAAAAACAAATTGATGATTATATGACTACCTATACAGAAATTGGAGTATTTAGCGGTTCTGTTCTCATAGCAAAGGATGGAGAAATTATTATCAACAAAGGTTATGGTAAAGCTGATCTTGAATTAGATGTAAATAATACCAAAGATAAAGTATATAGAATAGGTTCTTTGACCAAACAGTTTACAGCAGCCGCAATTTTACAATTAGAGGAAAAGGGAAAATTAAAAGTAGAAAATAGTATTAATACATATCTAAAAGACTATCCAAATGGAGAAGAAATAAAAATTAAACACCTACTAAATCATACCTCAGGAATCTTTGATTACACTAGAACACAAAAATTTAGAGATATGATGGGAAAAAGAATTCAATTACTAGAAGTAATTAACTTATTTAAGGATAAGGAATTAAATTTTAAACCTGGTGAAAAATTTCAATACTGTAATTCAAATTATGTATTATTAGGTTATATTATTGAAAAATTATCAAATACAAGTTATGAACAATATTTAAAAGAGAATATATTAAAACCTCTAAAAATGAGAAATACAGGTTTTGCTTATCACCATAAAATAATTAAAGGTAGAACTTCGGGTTATATCTTAAATCCAAATGGTAGTAAAATGAATATGTACCATGATGATGCCACATTTGCTCATGGAGCGGGAGCTCTTTATTCTACAACAAGTGATTTATATAAATGGGATAGGGCTTTATATACAAATAAGATTTTAAGTGAAGAAAGTTTAAATAAGATGTTTAAAGTTTATAAAGGAAATTATGGATTTGGCTTTAAAATTGATGAAATGTTGGGTCATAAGAGATATTATCATCACGGTGGAACAATGGGCTATACTGGTTCCATTATCAGATATATTAATGATGATGTTGCTATTATTGTCTTAAGTAATATTAATGGAATTCCAATTGAGAAGATAACAAAAGATCTCACTGCAATAGTTTTTAATAAAGAGTATTATCTACCAAATACTGATTTTAAATTAGATGAAGACAACTTTGAAAAATATGCAGGTACTTATAAATTAAATTCCGGACGAGAAGTAAAGATAATAAATCGACAGGGTAAATATTTTGCCCAAATGGGGAGAGGTCCTGTTTTTGAGATTATACCAACCGGTAAGAATGAGTTTCTTTTAAAAGTAATGGGAGATAAATTAGAGTTCAAAGAGCAAGAGGGTGCAAAATATCAAAAGGTAAATATTTATCATGTATCTAGTAAAGAAATTGGCAAAAGAATTTAATGATTTACAAAAAGCCTTTAATAAGTTGTAAACAATTTAATAGAATTATATAGAATAATTTGATATATTGTTATTTAGAATAAGAAATTAAAGGGGAGATTATTAATGGCTTATAAATTTAATCCAGATAAAAAACATCATTTAAATACTGAAAATAGAAAAAATGAAATGCCTCCGAAAGAAACATTAGTAAAGATGAGTCTCAAAGAAGGCAATAACTTACTTGATATAGGAGCTGGCATTGGATATTTTTCAATACCTGCTGCAAAAATAGTTGGAAATAAGGGCAGTATTTTTGCTGTTGATACTTCTCAAGAAATGTTAAATGAATTAGAACAAAGAGTTAAAAATTTAGATATTAATAATATAGAAATAATTAAGGGAGAAAAATATGACAGTGATATAGCTGATAATTCTGTTGATTATATATTTCTTTCCAATGTTTTACATGAGGTAGAAGACAAAAATAAGTTATTATCGAATTATCTTAAAAAGTTAAAACCTAATGGGAAAATAGGAATTATTGAATTTAAAAAGAAAGAGATTCCTAAAGGTCCTCCTTATGAACATAAAATAAGTATTAATAAATTAAAGGAGTATTACCATAATCAAAATCTTGAAATATTTAAAGAAGTTGAAATTAATGATTATCAGTATGGACTTGTTGGGATTAAAACAAAATAAGAACAAAAACGGCCTCTATTAAGAGGTCGTTTTTGTCTGCTAGAATATATATGGTATTAAAAAATCAATCAAGAAAAACATACCTATAATTACTAATATAACCACTCTATACTTTACAATGGTGGTACTTATAAAGTCTAAAGCTTTAATACTATCTTTAATAATGACTCCCAAAAATTTAATACTAGGAACTGTCGTATTTAAAACACTTTCTCTAACTGAGTCCCAAAAGGGTGGAAAATATATAATATTAATTAAGATGCCGAGCAAAAATACTCCTAATAAATAAGAAAGGGGAGAAAAATAATCACCTTCTGAGAGCAACATACCAATCTCATCCATAAAAAGTCCTAGACCTGCTCCATACATAATAGCTAACTTAATTTTTGATATCTTCTTATTGTCCACAATTGCTAACCAACCAGCAATTCCCATCAATAATACTCCAAAGTAAAAATGATGGATATGGTAACCAAAAAGAATAATATTTCTACCAATATATATATTTCTATCTATAACGCCTTCTTTTATAGCCATAACAGTTTCATGTTTTACAGATCCAGCTATCAATACACTTAATCTAATTAATAAAAATGAAAGTAGATAAGATAATCCAATGATAAAGGGTAACTTTGTATTTTTTTGTTTTTGATTATTTAACAAATCAAGTCCACCTCCTATAACAACATCTCTAGATTATTATTATATAAAATTCACAGGGGATACATCAAGTTATTAAACTGTTTAAAAAATATTTTATTTTGAGTAAAAATTTTCAAGGGATTTTAATGTAATTATAGAAATAGAAAGTATAACAATTTTTTAGGAGGGATATAATTGAAATCTACGCTTGAAATAATAAATAAAAGAATGTCATTAAGAAGATATAAAGATGAAGAAATTAAAAAGGAAGAATTAGATAAAATAATTGAAAGTGCTATGCGGGCTCCAACTGCAGGTAATATGATGCATTATTCAATAATTGTAGTAAAAGATAAAGAAAAGAAAAGTATATTAAGTGAAACCTGTGATAATCAGTCTTTTATTGCTGATGCACCGATAGTTTTAGTATTTTTAGCTGATTTTCAAAGACTTTATGATTACTTTGAAGCATGTGATCTAAAAGAATATTGTAAAAGTAAAAATGTTAACTATAAAAAACCTAATATGGCTAGTTTATTTTTAGCAAGTGGTGATGCTTTTATCGCTGCTCAAAATGCTGTAATAGCAGCAGAATCAATGGATATAGGTTCCTGTTATATAGGAGATATAGTGGAGAATTATGAAATCAAAAAAGAATTATTTAATTTAACTGATTACACTATACCAATTGCCATGTTAACATTAGGTTACTATCCAGAAAATTTAAAAAGGAAAAAATCAAATAGATTTGATAAAAAATATATAGTGTTTGATGAAGTGTATAGTAGACTAGAAAATAATGAACTTAAAGATATGCATCAGCAGAGGGAAGATAAGTTTATAAAAAACAATAAATATGATGCTGATAATTTTGGTCAGTACATATACGCAAGAAAGTTTAATTCTGAATTTTTTTCAGAAATGGAGAGATCTCTCCAACATATGGTGATTGATTGGTTGGAGAAAGATTAATTAATTTTATAAAAAAAGCGGGTGAAAGGATTGAGTGATCTTTTAAATTTAAAAAACATAATTCCAATAAATAAAAATATTATATTTAGGGAAAAATTGATTAAACAGTTGGAAGAAAATTTCAAGAATAAAAAATTAATTCTAGTATCAGCCCCAGCTGGTTATGGCAAAACTACATTAATATCCAGTTGGGTCACTAATTTTAATAAAAGTACAGCTTGGTTAACAATAAATGAGGATGACAATGATATAAAGTTATTCATACAGGGGATTATTAATGCCTTCATTACTATAGATAGTAAATTATTTAAAAACACCACTAATCTTTTGCAAGTGGCCAATATAACAGGAGTTAAGTCAATATTAGCTTCTTTTTTCACTGAAATAAGAAAAATAGATAAAGAAATATTATTAGTTTTAGATGATTATCATTTCATTGAAAATAATGAAATAAATAAAATTTTAGATAAAATTATAAATTACCTACCGACAAATATTAAAATTATAATATCCACTAGAGAAGATCCTCAATTAAAACTAAATCGATATAGACTTGCTGGTATTATTTATGAATTAAGAATTAGAAATTTAGAATTTAACTATAAAGAGATTGAAAAATTTTATGAAAAAGCAAAAATAGATATTAAAGAAAATGATCTTAAAAGATTAGCTAAAAGAACAGAAGGATGGATTTCAGGTTTAAAATTAGCAGGTCTTAAACTTATAAAAAAAGATAATGAAAATATTCATGATTTTATTAATGAATTTGCTGGTAGTAATTATTATATAATGGATTATTTAATGGAAGAAGTATTAAAAGAAATAGACGAAGAAACTAAAGATTTCTTATATAAAACATCTGTTGTGGAAAAGTTTTCTCCTAAATTATGTAATTACTTATTAGATAAAAATGATAGTCTGAACACACTTAAAAAAATAAAAAATATGAACTTATTTCTGTATGAGTTAGATTCAAATAAACATTGGTTTAGATATCACCAACTATTTAGAGATTTACTTTCTTTTCATTTAGATAAAAATATAAAAAATAATTTACATAAAAAAGCTTCTAAATGGTTTAAAGAAAATAATTTATTTAAAGATGCTGTTGTAGAAGCAATTAAAGCAAAGGATAATAAATTAGCTGTAACTTATATTGAAGAATCCATACCTTATTTTTTAGAAAAAGGCGAAATAAAAAACTTAATAGAATTAATTGAAAGAGTTCCAGATCAAGAAATATTAACAAGTATTCCAATAATGATTATTAAAGCTTGGTTACTTTTTGCAATAGGGAAGAAAAAGGATGCTTTATATTATATAGAATTGATTGAGAAAAATAAAAGAAAAATTGATGATATTAATAAAGGGAGACTATATACTCTCACCTCATTAATACCAGAAATTAATAATGGTGAAGACCCTACAGTAATGGCTAAAAATTCAATAGATTTAATAGATGATAATGACTATATTTTCAAAATAAATGGCTGGATGTCTCTTGGACAGATTCAAGCTTCTATTGGTAGGTTAGATGAATCAATACACTCATTTAAAATTGCTTATTATTTAGGCAGGGAATCAGGACAATCCTTTTTAGAAATAATATCTTTAATTAATTTAGCTTTAAAGCTAAATCAAAAAGGCAAATTACAAGAGGCGATTAATTTATGTCAAGAAAGTATTGATAGATATACTTATTCAGAAAATCAAGTTGATACCCTTGCTAAATTAATATATATCCCAAAAGGTATCTTTTTATATCAAAGAGGTGATTATAAATCAGCCAAACAATTATTAATTGAAGGAATAGAAGTAAGTGAACGTTTGAATCTGGTGCATGTAGCTTGGATGCCTAAAATATACTATAGTCTAACTCTTTTTTTAGAAAAAGAAAACAAAAAAGCTTTAGAAGTAATTAATGATTTAATTGATTATACAACAAGATATAATTTAAATGCATATTTAAGTTGGGCAGGAAGTATAAAAAAAGAGTTTAATATAAAAACTGGTAATTTAAAACTTAATGAAAATATTGAAAAAAAGTATGAAGAGAAACTTAAATCAAATAATGATTTCAATTATAAAAGGTATTTCTTTAATTATATAAGATTATTAATTTTAAATAGAAAAATTGAAAAGGCCTATAAAATTCTAAAAGAAAATGAAGAAATAATCTTAAGTTGTTATTTTATAGATAAGATAAGATATTATTTATTTATGACGGTTGTTTATCAAATTAAAGAGGATGGAAAAAAGGAAAGTGATTATTTTAAGAAGGTAATAAAATTAATTGATTCTGAACCTTACTTATCTATTTTTATAAGAGAAGGAGATTTATTACTTCCCCTTATTAGAAAATATAAGAAACTAAATTTTGATTTATTAGATAAAGCTGAGGAATATATCACTAAATATTTAAAAGGTGGTAAATTAGTAGCTAATGAAAAACTTATTGAACCCTTAACTGATAGGGAATTAGAAATATTGAAATTAGTTTCTAAAGGAATGTCTAACAAAAGTATTGCTGAAGAATTATTTATAACGCTTGGTACGACAAAATGGCATCTTAGTAATATGTATTCTAAATTAGGAGTTAAAAGTCGCACTAAAGCTACTGTGAAAGCAAAAAGTCTAGGAATAATAAAAGAATAATTATAACCCCCTCACTTTTTAAAAAGTGGGGGTTTTTAAATACCTAACTAAAGTTAGGTGTGTTTATTAAAATTACATGTTATTATATTTTTAACAGATAAACAAAAAATATTTTTTTGAAAGGAGATGTGAATAATTGAACAATTTTGACCCATATGAAATTACAATTCTGGGTGAAATAAATAAAAAAAGGTTTTCTAGTTATGAAATTATTAGGATTACTTATATAGAAGGTAATACTCAAATATTTGGTTATTTTGATCAATCTTCTCTTTTTTCTATTTTGAAAACAATAAGAGATTTATGTTTAAAAATATTAAAGTTAGAACTAATTAAAACAAATTGGAGTGAACAAAAATGAAAAAGGTAGTAATTATTTTATTATTATTAACATTAATGACAAATGGTACCTCTTTAGCAGAAAACACTAAATATATAAATGTAGAAAAGGCAGAACAGATAAAATTAAAGTTCCCAGGTTCAAGAATTAGAATAGAAAGCTGGCATAATAATTTTATAAAAATTGAGACCACTTATTTAGTTCAAAATAATTATGTTATCCACAAAGATAATAATGTGATTTCTTTTGATAAAGAAGAACACCTAGAAAAATATCCTAATGATCTTGATCAAAGTAAGTGGGCAATAATATCAAACGAAGTATTTTTTATGATAACTGTACCTGAAAATTTAGACTTATCTATTAAAGCAGAAAGTGTAAATATTAAAAAAGGATGTAATTTACAGTCTGTTGATGCAAAGTATGCAAGAATAAGAGGTTGTGTTTTTATGGATGGTTTTATTGGGACTGGACAAAAGCTAATGATAAGAGAAAATATTTTTAAAAAAGATATTACTTTAGATTATGATAGAATAATTAAAGAAAATTATCGCGGAATATTTTGGGGTTTAAAAAATATTATATTTTAAAAACAAAAGGAGTAGATTAAAATGTTAAAAAGTTTATCAATTAAGAAAATTATGTTATTAATTCTAATAGGTTGTCTAATAGTCTTGGGAATAATAAGTTTTTGGCCGGGTAGAACAAGTCCAATTGGAGATTCAGCTGGAAATAAATTAAAAGGATCTGTTGCTAAAATGGAAAAGATTAAATTAGGTGGTGTTGAGCAATGGATTGTAACTAGAGGTCAAAATATTAATAATCCAATAATCTTATTATTATCGGGTGGTCCAGGTGGAACTGAGATGGGAAGGTTTTTAAAGTTTAATAAAAAGTTAGAAGAAAAATTCATCGTTGTAAATTGGGAACAAAGAGGTTGTGGAAAATCATATCCAGCTATTAATAATAAAGATGATATGGTTTTAAATCAATATGTATCTGATATAAATGAATTGGTTAATTACTTAAAGGAAAAGTATAATAAAGAAAAGGTTTATCTTTTAGGTCATTCATGGGGTACTATTATAGGAACCATGGCAGTACAAAAATATCCTGAACAGTTTCATGCTTATATAGGAGCAGCTCAAATGGTAAATATCAAAAAAACAGATCAATACATATATGATTATGTATTAAAAGCTGCTGCTAATGATGGAGATGTGGATTTAGTTAATACATTAAAAGAAAATGGTAAACCACCATATAATGGTACTAAAGTACTTGATAAATATAAACCGATTCTAACTAAGTATGCTAATTATTATAGAAAAAATAATTCATATCAAGAACCAAATTCAGAATGGTTTAATCCTTTAAGTTTTCTTTGGATATCAGAATATAATTTGATAGATAAGGTAAGAGTTTTTAGAGGAGTTATAGATACATTTAATTTAATGTATCCGCAAATTCAAGATATTGATTTTGTAAAACAGGCCACTGAATTTGAAGTACCAGTATATTATATGATAGGAAAACATGACTATACTTCTAAATTTATTGAAGGATATTATAGTAAGATTAAAGCTCCTGAAAAAAAATTATTCTGGTTTGAGAATTCACATCATGGTGAGATTTGGTCGGAAGCTGATAAATTTCATAAGTTAATGTTTGAAGAAGTATTAGAGAGTTAAATATATATAATAAAAAATCTAATGGGAGGGATGCATCTCTCCCATTAGATATCAATAGTTAAAAATATAATTAATATTATTTTTCTGGTATTATATTAATTTCAAAAATAAAGGGCCAAAGTTTACCTGTTAAAAATAATCTATCATTTTCTTGATCATAAGCTATGCCATTTAAAACATTTAACTTATAATCATAATTATTTGGATTAATAATTCCTTTTAAATTTACGACTCCTGTTACCTTACCAGAAGAAGGTTCAATTATGATAATATAATCATCTTGCCAGATGTTAGCGTATATTTTATTATTGATATACTCTAGCTCGTTAATATTTTTCACAGGTTGATTATTCATAGTGACCTCAATTTCATCAAGGACTTCATAACTTTTAGGATCTAAAAATCGAATTTTACTAGTACCATCACTCATTATTAAGTTTTTGTCGTTGTCAGTAAGGCCCCAACATTCAAATGGAAAAGAAGACTTTTTTAAAAGTTTAATATCCTTATCATATATAAACATTGTTTTCGACTTCCAGGTAGATTGATATATCTTTTCATTAAATAAGGTTATTCCTTCTCCGAAATATAAAATAGATAATTCATGTTTTTTTATAATTTTGCCATCTTTTAAATAATACTTTCTTAAATCTGATTCACCATTTTTGCCGGTACCCTCATAAATTATTCCATCTTCATAATATAATCCTTGTGTAAAAGCATCTTTATCATGGGGATAAGTATTAACTATTTCATAAGTATAAAAATTAATATTATTAGCAGTTACTGGTATTAAATATATAAAAGGCAAAAGAAAGACTATTAGTACTGTTATTAAATTTTTCATTTTTAGCCCCCTAAATAAATATCTTTTATATTTACTATATTATAATATAAACAATAAAAGTTAAAGTGTTCTGCTTTTTTAAAGTAATATTTTAAATATGTTGATTATCTAGAAAAAATTCAATATACTGATAATAATAGTAAAAAAACTGTGATAATAATATGCTTAATATAATGGTGGTGATATAAAATTAGTAATGTAACTATTGCTTTTCTATTGACATTAGGAGCCGGACTTGCAACAGGTATAGGGAGTTTTTTAGCTTTCTTTACTAAAAAAACCAATACTTCCTTTTTATCAATCTCACTTGGCTTTTCTGCTGGAGTGATGATTTATGTTTCCTTTGTAGAAATTTTAGCAAAATCAACAGAAGCATTAGTAAAATATTATGGTAGCAGCAGGGGAGAATGGGCTGCTGTGGGGTCATTCTTTTTAGGTATATTAATAATTGGAGTTATAGATAGGTTAGTTCCTGAATATGAAAACCCGCACGAACCAAGGTCAAGAGCAAACTTAAAAGAAATTAAGGAAGAACAACCCCATAGTACTTCAGAGTTAAAAAGAATGGGTTTATTTTCTGCTTTAGCAATAGCGATCCATAATTTCCCGGAAGGCCTGGCAACATTTGCTTCCGCCTTAAATGATCCTGCTTTGGGTTTGTCTATTGCAATTGCGATTGCCATTCATAATATACCAGAAGGTATTTCTGTTTCAGTACCTTTATATTATGCTACAGGTAGTAAGAGAAAAGCTTTTTTATATTCTTTTTTATCAGGTACTTCTGAACCAATTGGAGCTGTAATAGGTTACTTTATCTTTCGAGCATTCTTTAATGATTTAATCTTTGGAGTTCTATTTGGAGCAGTTGCTGGTATAATGGTATATATATCAATAGATGAACTATTACCAACTTCTAGAAAGTATGGTAGAGAACATCAGGAAATTTATGGTTTTATAGCAGGCATGGTTGTTATGTCATTAAGTTTATTGCTATTTTAGGTTTGAGTAATTTAAAAAAATATTTATTGGAAATCACTAAATTTAGATGAGAAAGCTTTGCTTATCTTAATTGGTGGGTAGGAAGTCAAAATACACACATCTATCAAAGAAAAAGAAAGATTAGTATTTGTAGTATCTTTAATAGCTAAATAGTGAGAAGGGGTTATATACAAATAGGATAACAGAATTAACTTCAAGATTAATATCGTCATTAGACTAATAGATGAATTAACATTTAAATATAAGTATTTAAAAGTCAGCAGCCGATTCTGCTGGCTTTATTTTTTATGGTAAATGAATATTTTCACTTGACAAACTATACAATACATGATAAATTATATTCAAATAATGAATAAGATTCATATAATAAAACATATTCATCAGAATAAAAAGGAGGTAAAAAAAGTGAACAGTTTAATATTAAATGGATTTAAAAACGATAGTATTTTTTATAATAAAATTAAAAACAAATTATTAAAAATACTGTCTGAAAAGAATATTAAAAATAATTGGATAGACTTAGTTGAAAAAGATATAGAATATTGTAATGGTTGTGGTTATTGTAATATGCAAAATCCGGGTATATGTGCTAAGAATGATGATATGAAAGAAATATTTCCTTTGATGGCTAATTCAGAAGTTTTGATTTTTATTAGTCCTATAAAATTTGGATGTTATAACTCTCAATTAAAAAAAGCAATTGATAGATACAGTGTTATGGGATTACCAACTTATAGTGTACATAAAGGTGAATTACACCATCCAGCTCGGTATAATAATCCCAATTATTTTATGTCAATAGGAATTTTAGATCAACCGAATAAAGATATTGAAGATACATTTAAATTAGTATCAGATAGAAATGCTATTTGTTTTTTTACAGAAGAGTCTAGGACATTAATTTTAAATGATTCTATAAAGGATAGTGAAATTAAAAATAAAATTACAGAAGGAATTAAAAATTTGGGGGTTAAATAAATGTTGAAATTAAAAAAGGTAACGGCATTATTAGGTAGTACCAGGGGTAATAAAACTGTTACTGAATCTATTGCTGATTATTTGAAGAAAGAATTTAGAAATTATGATGTAAATTTAATTAAATTTAGAGCTCATCAAATTTTTCAAGATGAAAAAGAGGTTAGTAATTTTATTAAAGAGTTAAAAGATAGTGATGTTTTTTTAATAGTTTCACCAGTATATGTTCATTCTCTTCCTTATCCTGTTATTAATTTAATGGAAAAACTCGAAGTTTTTACTAACAAGAAGTTTTGGAAAGACAAATTTACTACTGCTGTTATACATAACGGCTATCCGCAAGATATACAGCGGAAAAGTTCTAAAGAAATCTGTTATAATTTTTCTAACAAAATGGGCAGTGATTGGCTGGGAACTTTAGGTTTTGGTGGAAGCCCACTTATTGCTGGTAAACCACTAGAAGAAGTTGGTTGGTTTACTAAAAATATGAGAAAGAGTTTAGATGAATTTAGTAAAAATATAATTAATCAAAATAAAATAAGTTCTAAAGCATATAAGTATGAAAAAAAGCACTTTCCCCCGATCCCTCTTTATATTTTGAAATTTTTAATGAATATATTGACTAAAAAAGAGGCTAAAAAGAAGGGTATTGATTTATATGCTCAACCTCATAAAAAAAATATTAGGAGGAGATAAATTTGAAAAAATTATTAAAGATTGTTTTGATTGTAGTTGTAGTGGGTGTTATAGTTATAAGTGGTGCATTGTTTTATATGACAAGAGGACTTGCAATCGGGGAAAATTTAGTTATTAGTGAGATCAATTTAACTGAATTAGAAGAGGGTAATTATCAAGGTAAATATGAAGATGGGCGCTGGAGTAATGAAGTAGAAGTAGAGGTTATTAATAATAAAATTAACAGCATAAAAATAGTTGATGATATTATGTTTTCCCAACCAGAAGTTAGAGAAGAGATATTTGAAAGAGTCATTGAAAAACAAAATCTAGATGTGGATATAATTTCTGAGGCTACAGTTACCACCAAAGCATATTTAAAATCAATTGAGTTAGCATTAAAAAAATAAAAATCTTATGACTAAAGGGTGAATCATATGGGAAGAAAAGAAATTCAAGAAAAAAGAAAAAGAGGTTATTTTATAGAAGCAGCCAAAAAGATTATAAAAAAAGAAGGTACGGAGAATTTAACTGTTAAAAAGGTAGCTGATTTAGCAGGTTTTGCCCCTGGAACCTTATATAATTATTTTTCTGATGTAAATGCTCTTTATGGTTACTGTGTAGCTGATTTTTGGAATGAATGTAAAACAGAAGTAGAACAATCCGTTAAAAATATCAAAGATCCAAAAGATAAAATTATTGTTTCCAGTAATGCTTATGTAAATTATTTTATAAATAATCAAAATGTATTTAAATTAATTTTTCTAGAAGATTTTAAAAATGTGCCTGAGGATATTAAAGAAAAAGTGTATGATCCAGAGGTTATAAAGTTATTAGGAGTATTTCTTAAACAATTAACTAATGAGAAAAAAAAGGTAGAAAAGTTAGGCAACATTATTGCCAATTATATCCATGGTATTTTGTTATTTTTTATTATGGATAGAGCCGATGAAAACAGAGAAGAGATAAATACTTTGCTAAAAGAAAACATAAAATATATTTTGGAACAAACTGGTTAGAATTAAAATATATTTAACATATTTTTAACTTCCCCGAAACACTCTTAATAAAAACATATGATATTATTAATTATATATTTGGGGAGGGATAAGCTTGAAAAAAACTAAAGTGATTTTTCTATGTACTGGAAATTCAGCAAGAAGTCAAATGGCAGAAGCTTTTTTAAGAAAATATGGAAACAAAAGATTTGAAGTATATAGTGCAGGACTTTCGGCAGAAGGTATCCATAAATATACCAAAAAAGTCATGAAGGAAATTGGTATAGATATAAGTAATCAATATTCTAAACCACTTAAAAAATATTTGGGAGAAGAACATTTTGGTATAATAATAACAGTTTGTGAAAAAGTAGAAGCAGAATGTCCTATATTTCCAGGCGTTAGTACCAGAATTTACTGGCCTTTTGATGATCCAAGGGCTGTAAAAGGAACTGAAGAAGAAAAGCTTACGAAATTCAGAGAGATAAGAGATCAAATAGAAGAAAAAATAAAAAAATTTGTTAACGAGTAATAAAAAATAATATTACATTAAAAAAAGCCCCATAAATTTCTAAAGGGGCTTTTTAGATATATAATTACATATTTTAGTTAGCTTTGGGTTTAGCTGGTTCAATATTAATAGTGGTACCTTTGATTTGATTATTTTTCATAATATTTAATACTTCATGTCCACTATCTTTTGGTACTTCAACAAATGTGAAGTTTTCATAAATATCTATAACTCCTACCAGATCTCCAGAGAGGCTTGTTTCACCAGCAATAGCACCGACTATATGTCTAGGAGAGATATTATCTCTTTTTCCTTTATTTATAAATAATCTTACCATTCCTGCCTCAGCACCTGTGTCTCCAAAGTTTTCTTTTTCATTATTATTTTCAATTTCTTCTTGTTTTTCCATTGTTTTTTTCAATAAGGCTGCAGCTATTTCAATAGCTGTATACTCATTATCTATTAAATTTTCAATATAATTGATATACTTACCTAAATGTTTTCTATCAATATATTCCATTAATTCCAGTTCCACTTTTTCAAATCTAGCCTGTTCAATATCATCAAGTGTAGGGACATTTTTCCGTGGGATACTCTTTTTTATATATTTTTGAATATCTTTTAATTTATAAATATCTTTACCTACAATAAAGGTGAAGGCTTTACCAGTTTTACCGGCTCTACCTGTTCTTCCGATTCGGTGTACATAATAATCGGTATCAAAAGGTACATCATAATTAAAGACAATTTCAATTCCTTCAATATCAATACCTCTTGCAGCTACATTAGTTGCTACTAAAATTTCTGCAACTCCTTTTTTAAACTTATTCATAACATGGTCTCGTTGATTTTGATTTAAACCTCCGTGAATTGCATCGGAAGAATATCCACGAGCCTGAAGCTGCATATTAACTCTATCGACTTCTTTTCTAGTATTACAAAATACTAAGGAAAGTTCGGGATTATATAAATCAATTAACCGCGACAATATTTTAAGCTTATTACCTTTTCTAATTTCAAGGTAATATTGTTCTATAGCTGGAACTGTTAGTTTTTCATGAGCTACTTTCACAAATTTAGAATTTTTTTGATACCTTCTACTTAATCTTTTGATTGATTTTGGAATAGTAGCTGAGAAAAACAGAGTATTCCTATTATCTGGAATGTCACGTAGAATTGTTTCAATATCATCAATAAAACCCATATCTAACATAACATCTGCTTCATCCAAGATAAGGAATTCAATATTACTTAAATTTAAAGTTCCTCTTCTCATATGATCCATTACTCTACCCGGTGTTCCAATAACTACTTGGACTCCTTTATTTAAAGCTCTAATCTGTCTACTTATTGATTGTCCACCATAGACAGGTAAAGTTGAAATATTTCTTTTAAATTTTGAAAGTCTTTTTAATTCTTCTGATACTTGTATTGCCAATTCTCTGGTTGGGCATAATATAATTGCCTGTGTATTTTTATTAAAAGGGTCAATCTTTTCTAACATCGGAATCCCAAAGGCGGCTGTCTTACCAGTTCCCGTTTGAGCCTGCCCTATAATATCATTACCATTCATAATTGAAGGTATTGCTTTAGTCTGTATCGGTGTGGTTTCTTCAAATCCCATTTCTTCAACTGCTCTTAAAACATCACTTGAAATATCAAGTTCTTCAAATCTTATCTTTTGCAAATTTACTTCACTTCCTATTAAATTATTTTTTCTTTAGACAAATAAAAAACCCTGACTATATATATAGTCAGGGATTAGTTGCTATATTTAAAATATAATTTTTATATTATAATGCAACAACATTTTCAGCTTGTGGGCCGCGGTCTGCTTCAACAATTTCGAATTCTACGTCTTGATCTTCTTCTAAAGATTTATAACCGTCATCTTGAATTGCTGAAAAGTGTACAAAAACATCGTCTCCATTGTCTCTTTCAATAAAACCGTATCCCTTAGCTGAGTCAAACCATTTTACTGTACCTGTGTAAATCATTAAATTAATTCCTCCTAGAATTTTTCTATAAGTGGGTAAAAGTTAATTGTTTTTTCTTACCCAACGAAACTTATAATAACACCTTTATATTGAGATGTCAATACATTATTAAAATTATTTACTAGATTTATTAAAAATGATCATAATTTTTATTAATAATAACTCATAAAAAATAAATTTGAGTTCTTTTTTTACTTTATAATACTCTGTATTATTAATTTCAAAAGGTCTATTAACTTCTATATTCAAGTATATAGTAACAAGGCAATAATTATTTTATGCAAAGTGAAAGTTATTTAAAAGAAGAGTAAATGATTAAAAAGAAATTTTTCAAAATTAATAATTACAAAGGAGGTTTTTTAAAGTGAGTAGTGGATTTAAGTTTAAAGGTTTGAAAAAATTTAATCTAATTATAGGTTTTATTCACTTAATACAAGCTGTTTTAATGGTATGGTTAAGTACTGATTTTACCATTAAAGTAACCAGCACTTTTATGATGGGACCACCCGGCACAACAAAGATGGGTACTGAAGTACTGTTTGACATTAGGTTGGGATTGTATGTAGCTTTATTTATGTTTTTGTCTTCTATAGCTCATTTTATAGTTTCTACTATTGCCTATCAATGGTATATAAAAAATTTAAAGAATCATATTAACCGAGCTCGTTGGCTTGAGTATTCTTTAAGTAGTTCCTTGATGATTGTAATAATTGCGATGTTAGTTGGTATAACCGATCTAGGTGTATTAATCTCATTATTTATTGTCAATGCTTCGATGATATTTTTTGGTTGGCTGATGGAGTTACATAATCAAAAGACAGAAAAAGTAGTATGGACTCCCTTTATTTTTGGCTGTATAGCCGGACTTGCCCCCTGGGTTACTATATTTACGAGATTAATCACGGCTATCAATAAATCTCCCGTTGGGGTTCCCGCCTTTGTTATTTGGATCTTCGTTTCTTTATTTGTATTTTTTAATATTTTTGCAGTTAATCAATTTCTTCAATATAAAAAATACGGAGCCTGGAAAGATTATTTATATGGAGAAAAAGTATATATCATATTAAGTTTAGTGGCAAAATCAGTGCTTGCCTGGCAGGTTTTTTCAGGTACACTTATGTGAAGATGATTAAAAATAAATAGAATTTATTAAGTCTCAGATCGGTATTTTAAATATTGATTTGAGGTTTCTTTTTTTTATGTAATATATTACTTGAATGAGAAAACTTTATAATATATAATATTTATAAATACGAAATATTATATATATGAAATATTTAGGAGGATTAGTATGGCATCTAAACAAAGTACCAAAGTTATTGATAAATTAATAAGAGATATTCATAAAAACCTTGTTAAATATACAAAAAGCAGTCTACATGAAAATGACTTAACAATGCCTAGATTTTTGGTAATGTGGCATATCACAAAAGAACAACCGGTTAATATGAGCTATTTACATAAAAAAATGTATATGGCAAATAGTACTTTAACAGTTATTGTAGATAAATTAGTCAACGATAATTTAGTAAAAAGATATCGTAATCCCGAAGATAGAAGAATAGTACTATTAGAATTAACAGAAAAAGGAGATAATAAATTATGTGATATGTTAGATATAAGACAAGGATTTTTAGAAGATGCTTTAAATGATCTTGATAAAACTGATAAAGAGAATCTGATAGATTTATTAACTTTAGTATTAAATAACTTAAATGATGTATAAAAAGAAGGTGAGATTTGAAAAATGAGTAATTTAGATGATGAATTTAATTTAGATGAGAAAGAAATAGAAAAAGAAAAAATGATGAAAAATCCGAGACTTGGTAATAGAGATGATATTTTAAATGGACCAATTGCAGGGACTATTTTTAAATTGGCCTGGCCAGTTATGATTGGAAATACTATGCAGGTTGTATATAACTTAGCAGATACATTCTGGCTTGGTAAATTAGGAGCAGAGGCAGTAGCAGCATTATCAATAGGTTTTCCCCTAGTCTTTCTAATGATATCAATTGGAGCCGGCTTAACAATTGCTGGGACTACCTTAGTGGCTCAGTATATGGGAGCTGGGGATCAGGAAATGACAAATAAAGTAACCGGTCAAATCTTTATTTTTGTAGGGACTCTTTCCATTATTTTAGCTGGCTTTGGTGTTTATTTTAACTATGATGTATTACAATTAATGGGAGCGCCAGCCAATATCATTAGTGAGGCAAGTGATTATCTTAATATAATATTTGCTGGAGTACCTTTTATGTTTGCCTTTTTTATATTTTCTGCACTTTTGCGGGGATATGGTGATACTAAAACTCCCATGAAATTTATGGTTGCTTCAACCTTATTAAATATAGTTATTGATCCTTTATTAATCTTTGGTGTAGGTTTTCTACCCCAGTTAGGTGTAAAAGGGGCTGCTTATGCAACAGTCTTTTCAAGAGCAGTTGCAGGAATATATGGTGTATATATCTTGTTTAAAGGGAATAAAGGTCTATCATTAACTTTGGAATCTCTAAAACCTGATTTCAAAGTAATCAAAAAGATACTAGTTTTGGGTTTTCCTTCAGCAGGAGAACAGTCAGTAGTTGCTTTAGGAATGACAGTTTTAATGAGTATTGTATCTGAATTTGGTACAATGGTGGTAGCAGCATATGGTATTGGATCAAGAATTTTATCGGTAGTAATGTTACCTTCTCGAGGTATTGCTACTGCAACTACTACGATGGTAGGACAAAATTTAGGAGCTGACAATGTAAATAGAGCTGAAAAAAGTGCTTGGATAAGTTCTGGGATAATATTTGGATTATTAACAGCTTTAGCGTTATTATTTAATTTATTCCCAGCCCAAATCATAGCAGTATTCAATTCTAATCCAGAAGTAATCGATATAGGGGTTTCTTTTTTAAGAATAGTAGGATTTTCTTTTGGGTTCTTAGGTGTTAGATTTATTCTTGGAGGTTCCTTTAGAGGGGCAGGTAACACAGTTGTAGCAATGGTTTTAGCAATAATTGCCCTTTGGGGAATACGCTTACCACTTGCTCAGTACTTAAGTATGAATCTAAACTGGGGTACTGATGGAATCTGGTGGGGAATGTTCTTTTCAAATTTCATAACAGCTATAATTGCAGTGTTTTGGTTTAAAAGAGGCGGCTGGAAAGAAAAGGCTATTGAAAATTAATTATTAAGTAAAGCAATTACTATTAATATAAGTTAATACTGTTATCATAATATTAAACACTTATTGAGACAAGAGGTGATTGATATGGAAAAATTTAATATAGAAGATTATATTATTGCTCCTGAAGAAAGTGTATCAAAACGAGTAATATATAAAGATGATAATATACTAGCATTTATGCTTAATATTTCACTTGGAAAATCATTGCCAGAGCACACTCATTTTGATAGTACTTTATTAATTCAAGTCTTAGAAGGTAAAGGGATAATAAATATAGCTGGTAGTCCAGTAAAAGTAGAAAAAAATCATTTAATAAAACTGACTGGACAAGAAGAGATGTCAGTAGATAATATCGGTGAAGAAGATTTAATATTATATGTATCAATTTCACCACGACCACCTTCTGACAGGTATGGTAAAGATGCAGATTTATAAAATTAAATATTTAATTATTATGGGATAGCTTTCTATTAAGTTATCCCTTTTTTTATTTTGAAAATTTTTATTGCATATAATATAAAAGTATAGTAAAATACATATGAACAAATAAATAAAATATTCATAAAGTCAAAGAGGTGATATTAATGCCAAGTGGATTTACTGATAAAGAAATAAAAATGATTAAAAAAGAGTTGTTAAAAGAAGGTAAAAAATTATTTAGTATCTATGGACTTAAAAAGACAACAATTAAAGATTTAACAAAAGCGGTAGGGATAGCACAGGGATCATTTTATAAATTTTTTGATTCAAAAGAAGAATTATATTTTGAAATTTTAGATTTAGAAGGACAAAAAATGAGGGATGAACTTAAAGAGTATTCTAAACTAGTAAAAACAAATCCCAGAGAAGGTATAAAAAAGATATTGATTGAAGCATATAGTTCATTAGAAAATAATGATTTATTTAAAGATCTTTTTTCAGAAAATACTTATGAATTATTGGTTAGAAAGTTACCTGAAGAAAAAATTGAAGAACATATAGAAATGGATTTTTCTGAAATAATACCCTTAATAAAGATTGGTCAACAAAAAAATATAATAAAAAATAAGGATCCAAAAGCAATTACCGGAATACTACATTCCTTATTTTTCATCACTCTTCATAAAGAAGATATTGGTGAATCAGTATTTGATGATACATTTGAATTATTAATTAACTTAATTGTTGATGGTTTAATAAAAGAGGAGAATAATTATGAAAGAAGTAATTAGAACAGAATATTTAAGTAAAAGGTATAAGGATATATTAGCAGTTGAAAATATTAATCTGCAGGTCAAAAGAGGAGAAATATGTGGTTTTTTGGGTGTAAATGGAGCAGGGAAAACTACTACGATTAGATTATTATTAGGAATGGTAAAACCTACTTCTGGTAGTGTCTATCTTTTTAATAAAGAATTAAAGCAATTACCAACTAAGAAATGGAATGAAGTTGGTTATTTAGTGGAGGATTCTTATTCATATCCTCAGTTAACAGTAAAAGAAAATTTAGAAATTATATATAAACTAAGAAAACTTAATAATCCAAGTGTGATTAATGAAATAATAAGTAAATTAAAATTAGATAAGTATAAAGATGTAAAGGTTAAAAATCTTTCTTCTGGTAATATGCAAAGATTAGGATTAGCAAAGGCATTTATACATAAGCCTAAAATACTTCTTTTAGATGAACCAACTAAGGGATTAGATCCTGCTGGAATAGTTGAAATAAGAATCTTATTAAAGGAATTAGCTGAGAAATATAATACTACCATTTTTATTTCCAGTCATATTTTAAGTGAAATATATAAATTAGTTGATAGAATAATAATTATAAATGAGGGCCATATTCTTAGAGATGTAAATAAGGCAAAATTAGACAAATTGATGCAAAAAAAATTAATAATAAATACTAATGATAATTTAAAAGCAAAGAAAATTATGATTAATGAAGGTTATGATATTGGACAAAACGAGAAAAATTATTTGGTAATAAAAGATAATACAATAATTAATTCTCCTGAGCAGATAGTTAAAAAATTGGTAAGCAACAATATTTTTCCCAATTTGATTAATATTGAAAAAGAAGATTTAGAAAATTATTTTTTGAGGTTAACCAAAAATAGTATAAAGGAGCAATGAAATGTATAATTTAAAAAAAACAATTGAAACTGAGATATTAAAAATGAGAAAATCTAATATTTTCTGGATTACTATTATTGCTTTTTCTTTTATTACAATTGTAATAGCTATTATGATGTTTATACTAAAAGAACCGGAATTAGCTCAGAAAACAGGATTATTAGGTGATAAAGCCCAGATAATAGGTGAAGCAAATTGGGAATCATATTTTGAGATACTTTCTCAAATAATTGCAATTGGTGGATTAATTGGCTATGGTTTTATTACTAGTTGGATATTTGGTAGGGAGTTTGTTGATAATACTGTTGAAGATATTTTGGCTATTCCTACATCTAAAATGACTATTGTAACTGCGAAAATAATAGTAATGTTTTGTTGGTCATTATTTTTATCTACATTAGTACTTATTATAGGTTTATTTGCTGGTTATATTGTAGGTTTATCAGATTATACTTATATAATTTTATTTAAAGGAATCAAATTATTTTTAAATACGACAATTCTTACAATGTTATTGTCTACTTTGGTTGCTTTTTTTGCTAGCTTTGGTAAAGGATATTTATCACCTATGGGTTATGTGATTTTTACTATAGTAATATCTCAATTTCTAGCTGCATTAGGACATGGCGCATATATTCCGTGGGCTATACCGGCCTTATATAGTGGTGCTGCTGGACCACAACAGGCAGATTTGCATATAATAAGTTTTATTATAGTAATCGCTACTAGTATTATTGGATATTTATTTACTTTAATATGGTGGGAAAGAGCAGATTTTAATTAAAATAAAAAAGTATGAATATAGACTTTTTATATTTTCAATGTTTCTTATATATTTAGATATTCAATTAAAATAAAATAAATATATTGCAGGAATAAATATTATGTATAGTGAATATATTTACATATGAGATATTTATTTTAATTTTTTTATGGGAAAGGAGTTCGAAATGAGAGTCTTATTATTGAATGGCGCAAAGAAGAGTGACCAATTTACTGAAAAAACTAGCAAAAAGATTGAAGAGTTTTTTACTCAAAACGAATCAGAAATAGAACATATTTTATTAAGAAATAAGAATGTAAAAAACTGTCAGGGATGTTTTAAATGTTGGGTTCAATCACCCGGGCAATGTATTATAAAGGATGATGGTATAAAAATAACGGAAGATATCATTAATTCAGAACTTGTCATTTATTTAACTCCAATCATTTTTGGTGGTTATTCTTATGATTTAAAAAAAGTACTGGATCGTTCAATTGGCTTGATTTCTCCATTTTTTTCTACTAGAAAAGGCGAGGTTCATCATAAAATGCGTTATTCAAATTATCCTATCTTAGCTGCAATTGGGATTGGTAATGAAAATAATATAGAGAATAATATTTTTAAAGATTTAATATATAGAAATTCTTTAAATATTTGTTATAGAAATTATGAGACACTTGTTATTGATAGAAATAATGGAATAGATCATTCCTTAAAAGAAGCTTTCAATTTATTTAAGAAAATAGGTGATAATCGATGAATAATATTTTATTATTAGTCGGAAGCCCTCGCAGAAAACAAAGCACTTCTAATTGTTTAGGATCATATTTATTAAATCAATTTAATAAAGATGGATTTAATACAAATAAGATATTTATTAACCCAATTAAAGCAGAAGTTAAGTTAGTTGATGAAATTAATAAATCAGATTTAGTTATTGTAACATTTCCCTTATATGTTGATTGTCTGCCAGCACCGGTTATAAGAACTTTTACTGAAATATTGAATAATAAAGAGGTTGAAAAAAATAAAAAGATTTTTGCTATTTCTAACTGTGGTTTTCCGGAAGCCAAACATAATCTAATAGCTTTAAAGATGATGAAAGAGTTTTCAAAACAAATAGGTTGGCAGTGGTTAGGTGGCCTTGCAGTCGGTATGGGAGCGGCTGTTAATGAAAATTCCTTAATAAATAAAAGTAGAATTGTAAAAGATGTTATAAAAAAATTAGACTATATTTATATTAATTTGAAAGAAGATAATAATATGGATTTAATCGAAGTTCAACCCTCAATTCCGAAATGGTTGTATATTTTCATGGGTAATATGGGCTGGAGATACCAAGCCTTTAAAAATGGAGAGTGGAATTCTTTATCTGATAAACCATATAAATAATTTTTAAACTAATTAAGACACCTCTGAGCATATAAAAGCCCAGAGGTTTTTTAATATAAGCAATAAAATATATTATATTATTGAAATTTAATTTAAGATGGTATCTTATTTAATTTTGTTTTTATTTAAGAATTTTTTAATTACATTATTGAATTTTCTTGGTTTTTCAGCAAAAAGACCATGTCCTGAATCTTTAATAACTTTAAATTTTGATTTTTTTATTTCTTCATGAATTATTTTTCCATATAAAGGTGGTTTTAAAATATCATTTTCGGCTGAGACTACCAAAGTTGGTATATTAATTTTATTTAATTGATCAGTAATATCTAGTGTTAGGAAATTTTCACATAAAGATATAAAAGCATCAAACCATTTTTGCGTAACTACTTTATCAAACTGTTGAGCCCTTTGTTTTAGCCAATTACCTTTCTTTTCATAAAATGAATTAGAATATACATAAGGTGCCATAACTTTAAAGAACAATTCCCCATCATATGTTCTACAAGCTTTGATCCATGATTCTATTTTAGCCTTAAGTAAAGGCCTTACTTCACTGACTGCTGTACCTAGAAAGAGGGAAGCTATTTTTTCTGGATATTTTAATGCAAAAACCATAGCTACTTCTGCCCCATAAGAGACACCTACTAAATGAACTTTGTCTATATCTAATTTTTCTAATAGATCATTAAAATCATCAGCATGTTGTTCAAATGTAAAGTTATTTGGTTTTAAAGTAGACTGACCTTGACCTCTAAAATCATGGAGTAAAACTTTATAATTATCTTTAAATGATTTCACCTGAGGTTCCCACCACGGTGTAGACATTGCAACTCCATTCAAGAATGCTAAAGTTTCCTTTCCCTTACCTTTTAATTCATAAAAAATATCGACATTATTAATTTTCTTTTTAGGCACAGTTATCACACGCTCCTTGCATTTTTTAGTAAGTACACTTAAATTGATTCCAAATGGGAAAAATTAGATATCTTTCATCGCTTTCGGTTTACCACTTGTATATTCTACATTATTAGCAGTTATTGATATATTAGCATTACCAACAGTATTTACATTATTATAAAAAATAACTTTTCCGTTAGGGGCTTGTAAATTTATTTTTGGATTACCTAATATAGAATCTTCAAATTTAAGATGGATATTTCCGCGAGTACTTGTAATATTAATTTTAACATTTCCTGTTATTTTTTCTTGGAACAAAAGATAAATATCACCTTTATCTGAAGATAAATTTATTGAAGCATTTCCACTGATTTCTTCTTTATAGACTTTGATTAAATCATCACTTCCAGATTTGCTTTCTTGAATATTTTCATTACCTGTTACTTTATTTTCTTCAATATCTACATCGGCCGGGTCTAAGTTAGGCAAAGAAATTTCTCCACCTGTAGTTCCTAATAGGAAAGCTAATATAAGTAAAACAATAAAAATTTTCTCCATTATCTTATCCCCCTCAAATAATCTTCTTTATTAAATATTTCTATAAAAAAGAATATTAACCTTTAAAATTAATTACCAGTTTTTTAAATTTAAATATTGATATT